>JAYUZC010000110.1:0-6585 GCA_043752045.1 Bacteroidota bacterium
CATGTGCTGCCGCGATAAGCTCTTCGGGGTTCGTACCCTTTTCTTCACCAAAACGCTGTGTGAAGTTATACGGCAAGCCGCTGATAACTCCTGAACCTGTTGTAACTGAACCCGAACCTGATTTGCCAAGTCCTGTCCAAATTGATGTTGCTGAACGTACCATTGTAATATATATAGTAGGTGGTTAGAAAAAATAATTAGAATCGGGCTGTAAACACTACGGGGGATGGTTAGGTGTCAGATCAGAGGATGGGAAATCATTAGAGAGGAGTATCATGTTGATAATAGCCTAGGAGTTAATAACATGAAAATATACCTCTCATTTCTCCTCCCCATGTTCCTGATGAGCTGTTCACAATGTTCGACGCGTGAACATTATGTCGCTGACAAAGATACTACATCCTCGAAGCCCTATACCATAGAAGTATTCGCTGAAAACCTAACCATCCCCTGGAGCATTGTTTTCACTGATGCAAAAAGAATGCTCTTTGTCGAGCGCAACGGAAAACTTCGTGAGATCGTTGGTGGCAAACTCAACCCAAATCCGCTTCATGTATTTACTGATGCCTCACAAGATGGCGAAGCCGGACTTATGGGGCTAACACTCGACCCATCATGCAAAACGAACAAGTTCATCTACATCAGTTATGCCTACCGAAAAGATGATAATATGTTTGTCCGGGTCGTGCGCTATACTGATGAAGCTACGAGCATCAGCAATCCGAAAATCATACTCGATAATATTCTCGCAGCAAGCAATCATGCAGGGTGTCGCCTACGTTTCGGACCAGACGGTAAACTCTATCTAACCACAGGTGATGCAACAGAAAAAAAATTAGCGCAGGATATAAATCATCTAAGCGGAAAGATATTACGTATTAATGCAGACGGTACTGTTCCGTCGGACAACCCATATCCGGGGAATCCGCTCTGGAGTTACGGTCATCGCAATCCGCAAGGCATTGACTGGTACCCGGGCACTGACATTCTCTACTCGACCGAACACGGGCCTTCTACCTTCGACGGAAAAGGCGGCGGCGATGAAGTGAATATTATCGAAAAAGGAAAGAACTACGGTTGGCCTATTGTTTCGCATGACAAGTCACAAGCAGGTATGGAATCTCCCGTTCTTGAATTCACTCCCGCTATCGCACCTGCATCAGGTATGTTCTATCATTCAGATGCTATCCCGCTCTTCAAGAATAATTTCTTTTTCGGATGTCTGCGCGGCAATGGTATGATGCGGGTAATAGTTGATCCGACAAATCCCAAGAAGATCCTTTCACATGAATTAATGGCAGATATAGACTTTGGTCGTATCCGCGAGATAGCCGAAGGACCAGACGGCGCGATCTACTTCTCAACCTCCAACAAAGACGGCAGAGGCAAACCCCGCACAGGTGATGACAAGATATATCGGATAAGAAGGAAATAGGCGTATCTTTGTAGGTGCATACAGCATACATATACCAAAACCATGAAGAAATCACTAATCTCGACCCTTGCTATTCTCCTACTCTTCTTCGGATGCAAGAAAAATAGTGAAGATAATCAGCCGCCTGCTGACATGCCTGAATATACAAGCAGTTATCTTGACTCTTTGCATCTTTGGGGCATTTGGTATCCTATGAATTCTTCATCTAGAATATTTCTCGACAGCAAAGAGGTTCATGGAGGCAAATTTAGCGCCGCCATTTCTTCTAAAGGTGATTCCAATAACTACGGGACGACTTTCGCAAGAAATTTGGAGAATACGTATTTCTTAGGGAATAGAATTAGATTTTCATACTGGGCAAAATCTAAAGATGTTACAGGTAAAGTTACGACGGCAGTATTTGCAATAAAACCGATGGATGAAATGCCGACCGATAAAGATAAAAATCCAATTAACATATTCAGAGATTTTGTGAAAGACAATACCGGCATTGATCTTGAAAGCAAGAAGGCAGAGCTCAATAAGTATTTCTACGACTATGCGGGATTTCTCGAACCTGCCGCAATCAGTGGCACAAGTGATTGGAAGCAATATCACTTAGAAATTGATGTCCCTATTAAAACACACATTGTCCGCATTGGCTTTGGCATAGAAGGTAAAGGTTCGCTATGGATTGACGACATTTCTTATGAGAAAATAAAAAAGCTCCCCGTCGACAGCGGATATGTTGACCGTTCAGAATACCTTGCCCCCTTAACCGGTCTTGACTTTGAATAATTTTATTGCATTGAAAACACATTGCATCCTGTGCATACTCTTTCTAAGCTCGTCAGTCTTTGCACAGACCGTCCCCTCAAACTTTGTCCTTCTCGACACGATGAAGTTCATAAAGCTGGACATCCGTTACAAGACGGCGAATAATTTTACGGGCGAGCAACTGTACTCTTCTGACTGGAAAACATATCTTCATCCGCTTGCTGCCGAGCGGCTTGCAAAGGCGGCAATGGTAATGAAAGCGATGGAGCCGCGGCTTACGCTTGTTGTGCTTGACGCTACGCGACCTGTATCAGTCCAGAAAAAGCTTTACCAGAAGGTTCGCGGCACACCACTTGCTCGGTACGTCTCGAGTTCGGGCGGGACATCTATCCATAATTACGGGCTTGCAGTTGATTGCACTATCATTGATGAAACAGGCAAAGAACTTGATATGGGCACGAAGTACGATGAGTTTACGCCGCTCTCCGAACCGCGATACGAAGAGAAATACCTCAAAGAAGGAAAGCTCACCGGGGAGCAATACCTCAACCGTCGCTTCCTTCGCGAAGTCATGCGCAAAGCAGGTCTCCGCCCCATCCAAAACGAATGGTGGCACTTCGAGGCAGTAAGGAAGAAGGAGTTGGGCGGGAAGTATAAGGTGGTGGAGTAACAAATCCCTGAAATGAAGGTTATTATAGCTGATGATCACTTAACTTACTATATTTTATGAAGAAGCTTGTTATCGTATTTGCCCTCTTGTTTTCAACGCCAATCCTTGCACAGATTACTCTTGAGCATTCATACAAAAATGAAACTACTCGAATTGGACTATTGCAAGTAGATTCTAATGAGTATAAATACTTTATTAGCAACAAAATGGATTCTATTTCAGCGTATAATTTAGACCATTCTCTCTATAATACATTTGTAATCCCAGGTTTAGACAGTGCGCAGGGCAACTACAACTTACAACATGTATCACGACGACTCTTCAACACGAATGATGAATTAGAGTACTTAGTACGGGGACAATGGCTAAACAACAGCCCATTTTTACAGATTTTCGACGAAAATAGTAATAAATTATTTGAATGTTTGAATTGCGACCTACATAATTATGCAAATTATATTGGAGGTGATGCAACATCAACAGGATTACCCTCTATTATCAATACAAGTGAAGGTGCAAAGCTTTTAATCTACAAATATGACAGCAAAATAACCGAAATTTATTCCCTCCCTGGCAAACTCCCGACGAGCAACACAAAGCTTTCCGTTACTGATGCACCAACCATCATTAGCGGTTCTTCACCCCCCCCTTCTGCATATCCGAACCCATCGAACGGGAAGATACGGGTTGCATACTCATTACCTGAAGGTGTAACGACGGGCGAACTTGTCATTACTACCACCGACGGCAGAGAAGTCAAGCGTTACCGCGTCGGGAATATGTTTAATGACATCCTTATTGAGAAAAGCGAACTTGCAAGCGGTGCATACTTCTATAAACTCATCACCGAGCGCGGCGAAAGCGAAGCGCGGAAGTTTGTTATCACCCAATAATATGTGAGCGGTGTGAAGTTCGTATCTTTGCACAATGCTTAATGAACTTGCAACGTTCGGGCTATTGGCGTTCACGTCGTTCTTAGCCATCATTGACCCCATCGGCATTATGCCGGTCTATCTGACAATGACAGGTTCGCTCACCCCCGCCGAGCGAAGCAAAACGGCGCGCAAAGCAGTCATCGTCGCATTCCTTGCTATTGTGCTTTTTGCATTCACTGGGCAGTTCATCTTTAAGTTCTTTAGTATTTCCATCAACTCACTACGTATCGTCGGCGGCATCATCTTTTTTATGATGGGTTTTGATATGCTTCAGGCGCGTCTTGTCCGTACGAATGTAGATGAGAATTTCAAGAAGCAGTATATCAATGATATCTCAATTACTCCGCTTGCTATCCCAATGCTCTGCGGACCCGGCGCAATAGCAAACTCTATCGTCCTGATGGAAGATGCCGTAACGTGGCAAATGCAAATGATACTCATCGCTGCGATCGCCGCAGTGTGCTTTTTAGTGTGGGTCTCACTGACCGGTGCATCGAAAGTAAATCATCTCTTAGGCGACACCGGAACAAAGATCATGATGCGCTTGATGGGCCTAATCATCATGGTCATCGCCGTCGAGTTTTTCTTCAGCGGACTCAAGCCCATCATCCAAGATATTTTGCAATAAAAAAGGGCGGATGATTTCCGCCCTTTGAACTCTCCCTTAACGGTAGAAGATTATTTTACATTGACGAAGACATTGATGATGCCTTCTTTGCCGTCGAAGTCTTCGAGTGCTTTGCCGATGACCATACCGAGCTTCATCTTGCGCGAGTCGCCTTTCATTGCATAACCCATCTTTGATGATGTTACAAGAAGGTCACCTGCTTTGATAGCTCCGCCTTGTGAAGTTACCTTCGTCGGAAGTACACCAACGACACCCATCGGGACGAGGTCTGTCATATCCGCATCTATATCGCGCTCTGTCAAAAGCATACCCGGCTTGGTTGCATGCACACCGAGAACGCTTGTTGCATACGCCTTCGAGCATTTCTCGACGGTACGCTTATATCCTGAAGCGATGATAAGTACATCACCCGGCTCGTAGTTTGCAATATCACCAACGACAGCAAATGCTTCCGCTACGTCAGCGCCACCAACTTGTGTGCCGCCATTAAAGAAGCCCTTGCCTGTGCGGTCAATACGAGCACGACGAACACCAGCATCACGGAAGATTGCAATGTTGTTGGTTGTAGTAGTTGATGCAGTTGATCCACCGATATCAGCGATAAGTGCATTGCCGTTATTTCCAGCTTCAAAGTATCCACCCGTGCCAGCACCACCTGCAATAGCACGTACTGCATCACCGGCATCTTGAACCTCTGCATATAGACCATAACCATCTCCTGCCTGATATGCTACAACACCGACACCAGCACCTCCGGTACCATTGTTGATACCTCGAACTGCTGCAGACCACGAGCCAGGAGATGTAGATGTTACTTCACCGAGAACACCTGTAGCTCCGACGGTAGAACTACCACCAGTCGCTGATGCCGTCTTACCATAGACACCGGCACCTGTTCCTGATGTTGCACTGTGTTCACCTCGTACGCCGTGACTTGAACTCGACGTCCCGTTTGTTTCTCCGTATAGAGCAGTGCCCGTACTTGAAGCATTTGCAATGCGGAAAGTGCCACCTGTACCGACACCACCTGTATTATATCCGAACACACCAGGCCCATCACCAACTGATGTACCATTGATAACAGCCGTATTATTTGACGCATTTGTATTCGTGAAATATGCAGCATTACCGGCTGTCCCCGTTTGAATACCACGGACTGTAGAACCCGTGCCATTGGTCGTTGCTTCAATGACATTTGCAACTGATGAGGCATTTGAAATCGTGAATAGTGAAGCTTTTCCCGACCCTGATGTTGAGACTTGCATTGCCGTCGCACTATTACCGGAATTTGTTATCTCAAATTTTGCTGCGCTGTTAGTACTACTTGAACTTGAAATACCATGAATACCAATTGCGCCGCCGTATGAGATACCCTCTACCCCATATCCGGACGTCTGATCATTTCTGCCTTGAATTGATGTACCGCCTACAGCTGATGTGTTGCCGTAAATAGCAAAATTCGAATTACTAAAACCTATAATGCCCATACCTGTATTACTTGTACCGATCACACCTGTGCCAGCATCATTATCACCGCGAATAGCAGAATTGCTCGAAGGGTTGATACCCGAACCTGCGCCGAGCTGTCCGTAGATTGCCATTGCGCTGGCGGCAGTTGATGCTGTAGATGCTTCTAAAGCTGTTGCGGAATTTGAGGCATTGTAATTACGGAAAAGACCTGCTTGTCCCGTTCCGTCTGTTCTGCCGAAAACCGCCGCAGCATTAAATGTCGAACCCGCTCGAACTGAAATGACCGCATTCGGCGATGTACCATCTTTATAGAAATCCGCAGCAGGACCGCTCCCTGTTGATGTTGAATAGAGTCCAGCTCTTGTACCGTTGGTTGTAGACGTCAGAGCATTATTAGTATTTGCAGCATTAGAGATTATGAATTCACCAACTTTGCCTGTTCCCGTATTCGTAAGTGCAAAAAGTGTACTTGCATTTGCTACGGAATTTGAATAAGGTAGCGTTAATCCGCCGCCGCCTGAAACCGTTGTCCAGCTTGAGTTACCTGCTCCATCAGCGGTAAGCACCTGTCCGTTAGTAGCAGCACCTGAACCAACTTTTGCATTTGTGATTGCGTTACCGGCAATATCAGCAGTTGCTACTGTAGCATCAACAATCTTCGCAGAAGTGACAGAACCGTCTGCAAGTTTTG
>JAYUZC010000111.1:0-2515 GCA_043752045.1 Bacteroidota bacterium
AATTTCTGACGAATCGTCTTAAAACGGTTTGGGTCGGTAAGTGCGTAAGGCGGCTGCAGAGATGATGAAGTAAAGGTATATTCACGCGGCACCTTCTCCTCTTTCTTCTTGGCATGAGGAACCGGCTCGAAGTGAACGTGGAGATAAATATAGGTAAATGTGGAGGTTAAATAGTCAGTTTTGACAAGTGCCTCACCCGGGGATTTCAGTACAACCTTGTATTTCATACCAAATCAACACCCAAACCCCCTAAAAGGGTACTGCTAAATGGGGGTAGTGTGCGCTAAACGCATAAAAGTGGCTCAATTATAGCTATTGAGCCACTTTCTGATTCGCTATGATTTCTCTTAAAGCTTACTTCTTTGTCGTACCGCCTTGGGTAGAGGTAGTGGCAGGAGCTTTTGCAGTCCCTCCGGTATTGCTTGTCGTGCCGGAGCCCTTTGATACACCACCTTGACTTGTTGTAGAGGCGGGTTTCTTTGCAACACCACCACTATTTACGGTAGCATTCGGTACAACGACTGCTCGGCGGTATTTCTTCCTTGAAAGTCGTTTGGCTTTACGATCATCATCGTTAATAGCCCCTTTATGACCATCTTTATACCATCCCTTATGCTTACCATTATTGGTATGAGCATTGCGTTTATGCTTCTTGTTGCCGTTATCATGAGCTGATACAAAAGCCGGCATGGCGAGGACCACCATCAAAATGAGAACCATCAATCTTTTCATATACATATTCCTTATCGTTAGTAGTACCGATTCATCACCGGTCACTCAAAGGTTACGCTACATGCAGAGCATAGTTACATGAGAAGTTGTTCACGCCCTGTTCATCTGATGAGATAGCGGAGAGCATTTACTTTTCGTATCTTTGTAGGCGATATTACTGACGAGATTAGGTTATGAAGACTTCACTTTTTATTGGTGCGCGGGTATTGCCGGAGAATTCGGGGATGGAAGTGCATTTTGACGACAATCATATCATCATCTCCCCTATCGTTGATTGGGATGATAATGACGGCACGGGACATAAGCCCGTAACACTTGAAGTCTATATCAACGGCGAACTCGCAACTGCGGGCAAACATCAGGAGGATATTGAGCATAGATTCTCGGGGAAATCAGGCGAACATGTACTCTATGCAAAGCATGAGTTCTTTGTCCGCAAGCATGAGCACAAATTTCAGTTCTTACCGGAGGCAGTCACACTTACCATAAATCGCCGCCCCGTCCATCATACAAAAACCGACCCGCACAACAAACTGCTCTTCGCGCTCTATGGGACATACCTCTTCGCATTCATCGTCGCCCTGAAATTAGTATCGTTCTTCGTCATTGGATTAGATGTCGCAGATTATAAGACACAGGCAATATACTACGGCGTGTTCTTACTCGCAACACTCTATAGTGAGCGCATCTTCCGCAGACATCATTTGAGGGCTACTATCATAGCAAGTGCGGCTATGCTTATCGAATTGGTGATGTATTGCTTACCGTTGGGCGGGATGTTCTCTTCTCTATTAGATACATCGAAAGAATTCGATGCGGTCGGATTGCTCGGGGTGTATTTCGCGGTTGCTATGCGGCTGGTTGCGCTCTACTTTACTACTCGGGGAGTAGTGGAGGCGGTGCGCTTCAAGAATTTGCACCGCCATATCCACAAGAATCTTGTAAAAAGCTGATCTACTTTACGGCCTGAGTTTGGTTGCGTGCATCGATCCCGATATGAGTCAGGGTGATGGTCGTAGCATCGCTGGTTTTGCTTAATCCATCTGAAGAAGATTCCTTCCTTACCTTTGAAAATGTCTTGACGGTTTTATTTTTTTTGACATCAAAGCCGATCATCTCAAAGCCATCGCCAACGCGAAGATCCGATTGTGACGTATGGTAGTATGACATCCAAAGTGGTCCTTTGGTAATTTGGTCAGGTTGACCGTCGATATTGTCAGACCACTCCTGTTCGGGGTATTGTGAGAGTTCGTAATAAACAATGAGCGTACTATCGGTTTCCGGAGTTACGCGGAAAATCATTTCGCCATCAATGGTGCGTGTCGCTTTTTTCTTATCTGACTCACAGTTACCCATGACAAAATTAGAGCATTTGATAGTTGCTACCCCTTCGTAGGATTTTGATTCCTCCGAGTACTTCAACGCGATGAAGTCGGTAGTCATCTTCACTTTCGTTTCTGCACAGGTCTTACCTGGGATGCTCTGTTTATAGATTATGTCTGACTCGAACTTCACGAGAAACGCGCGTGTAGCATTCGGATCGGTCTGTGCGTGAGCATGCAGAGCGAGCAAAGTAGGAGCGACAAAGGTGACCCAACGGATCATCTTGGTTATCATGGCTATTTTGTGTGGTTTGTGATATGAATACCGGCGTATAGTGGTGACGCCAAACATGTGCGGGCAGTATAACTAATATATTTCCGGAAGGTTCAAAGATAATTAAAAAATAATATTTCTGGTATACCAGATTAATATTAGAACCGAACACCGATGTTTCCTTGAA
>JAYUZC010000112.1:0-6578 GCA_043752045.1 Bacteroidota bacterium
GTTTAATTTATCAAGTAACTTAACACCATTTGGTATTTGGTAGGGCTCTGCTGTTGAACCGCCGTGATACTGTAAACTGATGAAATCTTCACCAAAGTCATCATGAAGTATTGAGACAATATCGTGACCTGAAGGGCACCATCCGCACCAATCACCGGTACCCTCTTCAAGAACAACTTTTGTTGGTTGTGAGGCAATCCCGCTTCCAAGAACATACATTTTTATGTCAAAGGTGATCTCAGCTTTTGCTGGATCATTAGTTTTTAAAGTAACAGTTGTCTTGTAAAGACCTTGTGGTTTTGAGCCTGCATTTGCACTAAGCTGAACGTAGTTGGTCATCAAAGGGTCAATAGAACTTGAAGGTGTTGAAGAACTTAACCAGCTCTGCGCGTCAGTAGGTATTTCAACACTGATTGTCAGCGGAGCAACGCCTAAGTTCTGTGCTGAATACGTTAGATTGCGAGACTGACCACCCGTAAGGTTAATGAGCAAAGAAGAAACCTTGATGTTAGCAAGTGGCTGCATAACATCGCTCACAGTAAATTTAAATGCACGGTCATTTGCAAGACCTCCCGCAAAATAAAGATCATTACCCATCCCAAAAAGTTGACCGGCATTATAGGTTGCAACCGGTATAGCATAGGATGTTGACCAGTTACTTGTTGCTTCATTGTAAATGTAAGTGTTCGAGTAGTCAATTGGTGAAGTACCGTTGATACCGCCTGTGAATACGATCTTACCATTTGCAGCTCCGGCAGAGGGGCGGGTTAATGCTTCCGGCATACTTGATAGTTCTTCCCATGTGACATTATCGGCACTGACTGTACCACGCCAAGCCTGATCGAGATAAGCAGTACCCTTGCTACCACCCATTACATATATTTTGCCATTTGAAACGGCACTTGCTGCATAACGGGTAATATATGGCGGCTTAGAAGTAGAACGTGTCCAGGTGTTCGATACTGCATCGTAAACTTGAATCAAGTTAGAATCTACAACAGTTGTCGCAGTTCCAGTTGCCCCACCAATGACAAATACCTTACCACCTACTTCTGCGCCTGCAAAGAAAGCAAGCTTTGCAGGAATAGGGGCTTTTGTAGCAAATGTACCTGCTACAGGGTCGAACTCGTAGGTTTCGTTATTCGCAGTAAAGCTCGTTCCGCTTAGGATCATCCCGCCAACTATATAAATCTTGCCGTTAACAGCTGCTGCATAGCCACCAAATTTTGCTTTTGGCATTGTTGCTGATAGTTTTGTCCAGCTTGTTGCACCGGGTGTATAGACATATACGCTCTTGGAGGCAGCGTTATCAACACCACCAAATACATATATTTTTCCATCAAGCTGTGCAGTCATTGGCCAGTTAAGCACGATGGGGAGTTTGGGTATCTCAGACCACTGTGCTTTCGTTGTTGATAATGCAACAACCATCAGTGCGAATACAAAGAAATGACGTAACATTGTTTTCATACGATACAGGTTAGTTATGAGTGAATTGAACTCAAAGGTTCGTGAATTAAAAGTCTTTGTCGTGAGAGCAGGGTATTGAACGATGCTGAAACGGCTATATAGTAACCCAAAACACCCAAATATGTTTCCGCAATATTACCACGAAACCCCACGAGTGTCCTGACTATTAAGACACCTGTGGGCTTCTGTTTGTGAAAAGAACACGTTAAAATTCTATCCTAAATCCACCAACCGGAAAGAAACCGTACTGGTTTATCTCATCAATCGAATCAGTTGCCTTGCGGTAGAACCTGCGCTCGATGTTCTTTGCATCAAGGACATTATCAATCAGGAAGAAAGCCGAGAGAGCCAAGCCATCAAAGTTATTTTTGAACTCGATACGTACATCAAGTCGTCGGAACGGCTTATTTCTTAATGAGTAAGGGTTCTTTTCATCATAACGTGTATTACCATAGAAACGAGAGCTATCGAGATCAATTGGTGTGTAGGTTGCCCCGCCGGCATAGGTGAACTTCGAGCTGAACTCGATCGAAAAACTTTCCGAGAGTGTCCATTCGTATCCGGCAAGAATGTTGCCAATGAATTGATTATCAAACGTCCCGAAACGCCAGACACCATCTGCGCCGGTGAATTCCTGACGGACATACGAGCCAGTCAATAAAAAATAATATCCGTCAGTAAATCGTTTGGTCAGTGAAAGCTCGGCTCCGTATGTTTTTCCTTTGCCCGCAGATGTGAATGGGTCGTTGGTTGAAATGTTGTTGAACTCTGCGCCTGCATTAAGCAATGAGTTGTACCCCGCACCACTTTGTTCGACCGGTGCATTTGTATATTGCTTAAGATATCCTTCCGCTTTTGCTTGAAGGTCATAGCCGAAGAGATGCGTCCAGCCGAGAACATAGTGTGTTGCTTCTGTGAACTCAAGTTCTTTGTTTTGCGGATGACCATAATAGATACCAAGTGGCAGCGACTGATGAAAGATACCATACCCCGCACTAACAGTATTCTCCTCGTCAATAGTATATGCAATTCCTAAACGCGGATCGATCGCAGTTTTGCCCGAAATACCGAGATGCTGTGCGAAGATACCTGTATTAATAGTAAGAGCAGTAATAGGTCGCCAATTCCAGTTCACAAATCCAAGCACTTGGCTTGATGTGCCTGTAGCGTTTAAGCTATAGTAATCACCGTCAGAACCGGTATTCGGTGCGTCAGCTTCATCAAGTGTGTAATAGAGTGAGCGAAACTCTACTCCGCCGGAGAGAAGGTTCGATGCATCAATCGAATGTGAAAGCGAATATTTTCCACCGTAGTATCCTTCCTTATTATCATAACCAAATGTATTTGTGCGAGATGAGAATTTCAGGTCAGGTGTAGCGGTCACCGAATCTACTTCGAGATGATAGGTATTGAGAACAGTTGATAATGAAAGTGTACCAATGGTGCGCGGGGAATAAATATGCTGCCATGAAAGCCCTGCAATGCCAAGCTTTGTACCGAAGGTTACATCTTCATCACCTGTATAGACCGTATCGCGTGTTGACTGGAACGACTCGATAAAACTATCACCGAAAAGTCCGAAGAATTTAAGCTGATCGTTATCAGAGAGCTTTACGTCGGTCTTTGCAGTGATGTCATAGTACTCTGGTACACCATCAAAGCCAAGATCAAGACCGAGCAAACTCAAGAACTGAAGCGTTGAAAAACGATAGCTTGCAATGAACGAGCTTTTGTCCAAGCCCGGTATCGGACCTTCAACTTGCGCCTCGACACCTGCAAAACCCATTTGCGCGACAAGCTCATAACGCTCTTCATTTCCTTTGCGTGTATGAAGGTCAAAGACACCCGATAATTTATTCCCATACTCTGCGGGGAATGCGCCTGTAAAGAAATCGCTATTATCAAGTAGGTTTGTATTGATAGCATTTATCGGTCCGCCGGTTGCACCCTGGTTTGCAAAGTGGTTAGGGTTTGGTACATCTATTCCGTCAATGCGCCAAAGCAATTCTGTCGGTGAGCCGCCACGGATGATAATGTCATTGCGTCTATCCGATGCGCCGACAACACCGGCAAAGTTCTGTGCCATACGTGCGGGATCACCCAAGCCCCCGGCATAACGATTTGTCTCATCAATGGAAAATTCCGCCGCACTTATGAGAGCAGCTTCGTTTATCGGCTTGAAGTTCTCACCCTCTTTTGCCGAGACAACAACCTCTTCACCCCTGACTACCTTCTCAAGCAGTTCAAAGTTTACGATAACTTGTTTGCCGCTTGATGCAAATATCTCCTGGCTTGTTGCTTCATAACTCGGGGCGCTTACTTTTAGGATGTATCTTCCTGGCGGCACATTCTCAATTCGGAATGAGCCGTCCTCTTTTGCCTTCGCCCCTTTTTTTGTCCCGACAAGCTGCACCGTAGCTCCGATAACAGGTTGTTTGCCAACGACAGTGAGAATCGTCCCTTTTACCGTCTGTTGTAGCTCGGTCTTTTCTTGTGCCTGTGCTAAGCTTACAACAAGCAGCGCGATGAGAGTCAATATATAGGTTTTCATGATATAGTGAGTGTTGTATAAAAACTAAACATTGTTCATTAGACGTGATAAAAAATTATTGTTTCGAGATGAGCAAGAAATACGTATCCATCATCGCCGCTGTCATCTCAGGCACTGCTTCATGAGGGATAACCACTCGCTTTTTGATGATGAGTGAGGTAATACCGTGTATCATATTCCAACACATGATGGCTGCAAGCTCGGGATCTTTGATCTTGAGTTTATCTGCGGCGACACATTCGGCGAGAAGATTTTTGAGTTCGTCAAATGACCGCAAGCCGTTATCGTCACAATCTTCTTTGGCAATGACATCCATCGGTATATCAAGGATGAACATCAGGTCATAGAGCTTGGGGTTGGCAACACCCCATTCTATATAGTCCTGGCAGCCCTTGCGTAATCGTTCAAGCGGATCGGCAATACTATTTGCTTCAAGTTGTTTTTGGTAGAACTTTCCGAATGCGATGTTATAAAGTTGATAGACGATATCATCTTTATCGCGGAAATAGAGATAGATCGTTGCCGGTGAGAACTCGATACGCTCGGCGACAGCACGAATTGTCAGCGACTCAATACCCTTTTCCAGGTAAAGGTCCATTGCCGCATCAAGCACTGCACTTCGCATGCTTTCTTTATCACGCTCTTTTCTTTCAGCAATTCCCATACACTTGTTAACAAACTAAACACTGTTCAGTTCCTAGGATAATAATACCCGCTTGTAGCGGGTATTATCTAATAATTCTTTAATTACTATGGATAGCTTGTTCGCCTATGCCAAGTGCCTCTTCGGCTCTAGCTTTGCGGTGACGCTCTTCGTCAACGTTGTAGCCGCGTACTCTGGCGTACTCAATCAGCTTCGAGCGAAGCAATTTGCGCCCACGATGAAGTCGTGAACGAACCGTGCCGATAGGGCAATCAACGAACTCTGCGATCTCCTCGTAGGTAAAACCTTCGATGTCGCAAAGAATGACGACCGTACGGAAATCTTCGGGGAGAGACTCAACGGCGCGCGTCAAATCATCATCCAAAAGATTGCGGTAGAGCTTTGCTTCCATATCGTTCGGGTCAGTGTACTCCGAACGAATGGTATTATAGAAATTCTGGATGTCTTCGTAATCAACTTTATCCGGTTCTTTGGATTCCTTGCGGTAAATGTTGATGTACGAGTTCTTCATGATACGGAAAAGCCATGCCTTGCAGTTCGTGCCGGGCTCAAACTTATCCCAAAACCGGTACGCCTTCATGTAGGTCTCTTGGAGGAGGTCATTAGCGTCATCGGGATCGCTTGTCATACGCAAAGCGAAATTATACAACGCCGTAACATGCGGCATCGCCTCGCGCTCGAAGTCGCGGTGCCGTTCGCGGATCACCTTTTCATCTAATTGTCCTAACGTGCTCATCTTTTTCTTTCTATTTTCTGATCATCTGCGGACAGAATACCTTGCATTGTGTGAAAAATATACACTTTTATGGAATTCTTTCCCCTAATTTGGGAGTTGTTTTACTGTCCTGCCCACCGAGCGGATTTCCGACCGTTCGTTTTCAGAATTACAAATATACAACATTTCTTACTATTATCCACAAAATCGTGTTTTTTGTGGGGTAGTGGAGGATTCCTTTTTATTTGAATGACTGCACCATTTCCTTATTCGTAACTTTAGGAACTTAGTTTCACCCAAAGTTCCCTGGTATGCCAGTTCACACCGACATCAGGAAGAACCAACCTCTATTAGTTAAACACCTAAGACCGATGAAAGTAACAGAAGGGCACAGATAATGACACTGAATTCGTGAAGTTTGTCCTAATCAGATCGGATCGAGTATCAACCAATTTATTCTATCGCCCGCTTCACAAATCCTTCAGCACTTTCTACGAGCTTTTTTGCTTCGTCGGGGGATAGGTTTTTCTTGTGCATGACGATGGCTGTCTTGACGTGGTTGCCGCTCGTGGCAAGGAGTTCGGCGGCTTTTGGATATTCACATCCGGTTGCAAGCATGATGATACGCTTTGCGCGTTCGGTGAGTTTTTTATTTGTAAGCTGCAAGTCAACCATCATGTTCTCATATACTTTTCCCAGAAGCACCATCGTTGTTGTCGTTATCATTGTAAGCACCATCTTCTGCGCAACGGCTGACTTCATGCGTGTCGAACCCATCACTACTTCCGGACCAACGACGGGACAGATAGATTCAAATAGATATGCATGATCAACTTCTGTTTTCGGATTCGTTGTCACGAGCACCGTCAAAGAACCAAGTTCATGTGCTTTTTGCAACGCACCAAGTACGAACGGTGTACGCTTCGAGGCGGCGATACCGATGACCATATCTTTATCACTCACTCGCTGAAGAGATACTTCGAGTGCGCCTTTCATTTGGTCATCTTCCGCGCCTTCTTGCGAGCGGAATACTGCTTCTTTACCGCCGGCGATAATACCCTGTATCATTGCGGGATTCGTACCAAATGTCGGCGGACATTCTGCCGCATCGATGACGCCCATTCTGCCGCTCGTGCCTGCGCCGACATAAAATAGTCGTCCGCCATTTTTCAGCAGCG
>JAYUZC010000113.1:0-2507 GCA_043752045.1 Bacteroidota bacterium
GCTGCCGTCATCGGGCAGCGGTGTGCCGAGAGCGGTTGCATCGAGGAGAAGGGGTTCGTCTTTGTAATTCCATGCGCCGGCGATGGAGGTTGCGAAGGCAAGTGCGGTGAGCCAGAAGCCCCATTCGATGCGAATAGTATCGCTCATCATATTACCGAATCCTTCCATTTCTTTCGAGCTGGTTACGGAGCTATCCGAAGCTCCCGTAGCCATTCCTTGCTCAAGTCCTTCATTAAACCCTGACTTCGTTTTCCCTACATCAATGTACTTTGCGGCAAGAATCGAAAGTCCGAGCACTGCTGCGCCGATAGTTGGTATCATTGCTTTCTTGAGCTGACGACGCATATTGAATAAGAAGTACAGCGCAATAATAATGACGGCGGCGATCAGCACTACCCAAATGATCATGTCTGCATCGGTAGTATTACTACCCATATTTGCCCCCGAAGCAAGGTCATATCCCGTGAATTTTATTGCGCCGCAGCTCATCCATGGCGAAAAGAAACCGAAGATAGCGATAGCAGAACCAATAGGTGCGAGTAGTTTGAGTTTCATGTTGGTCATTATTTGCGTCATAAAGTAACGTTGAGCTTTCATCAAAAGTGTAGCAAGATTTTTTACTACGGAAGCGAGAGGGAAAGAAGGCCGCAAAGGGACGCACGAACCACGAATCACGAACCACGACCACCGATTCCTTGTTAGATACGCCCGTTGTAACCAGATACACTATGGGTAGAGCATTTGAATTCCGTAAGGTAAGAAAGATGAAGCGTTGGGATAAAATGTCCAAGGCGTTCACCAAACTCGGTAAGGAAATAGCCGTTGCCGTGAAGCTCGGCGGACCGGAGCCGGAATCCAATCCCCGCCTTCGCGCCGCAATCCAGAACGCCAAAGGCGTTAACATGCCCAAAGACCGTGTCGAAGGAGCGATAAAGCGCGCATCGAGCAAAGACGCCGAAGATTACAACGAAGCGATCTATGAAGGATACGCGCCGCATGGAATTGCACTGATGATCGAAGCTGCTACCGATAACCCAACCCGTACCGTAGCCAATATCCGTAGCTATTTCAATAAACTTGGTGGCTCATTCGGCACGACCGGCTCTGTCGAGTTCATGTTCGACCGCAAAGGTGTTTTTAAGCTTCCCGCCGCCGAAGTAAAAATGGATGAGCTTGAGTTGGAGTTGATAGATTTCGGTGCAGAAGATATTAAACTTGAAGACGATGAGGTTATCGTTTATACTTCCTTCACTGACTTTGCCGGAATGCAAAAAGCGCTTGAAGAAAAGCATATCCCCGTTACCGAAGCAAAGATAGAACGCCTCCCGACAACAACAAAAGAACTCACCGAAGAGCAGGCAACTGAAGTCTTTGAACTCATCGACCGCATGGAAGATGATGACGACGTACAGGCAGTCTATCATACGATGGCGTAAGGAAGTAATGAGTGTTGTGTGATGGGTGATGTGAGAATAGCGACTCTTCGCAAAGAACTCGTTAAGCGGCGTGATAAGACTCATGCTGAATTCCATAAGAACTACCACAAGTCAACCAAGGATTTTTACGGCTTGAAGAATGCTGCTCTTGTCGGGGCAGTAACGAAGGTCTTCCCCAAAAAGCCGAAGCTTGATAAAGATGATCTCATCACTCTTGGTTTAGAGCTCTGGTCATCGAACTGGTTCGAGGAGCAAGCGGCGGGATTGATGCTTCTGGAGCGATGTGATAAAGAACTCACTCCCAAAGACCTCCCGATGCTTAAAAAGATAACCGAAGAATGTGAAGGTTGGGCTATGCTTGATTATCTTGCGACGCGGCATCTCGGCACACTTGCAATGAACTACCCCGACGAAGTATATCCGAAGGTTCGGAAGTGGACAAAGAGCAAACATCTCTGGACAAGGCGCGCCGCCATTCTTATCCACGTGAGGCCTTCAAGGAAAGAGCAGCTTCGCGCAGAGTTTGCAATCGGGACATTTGAAGAGTTACTTCACGAAAAAGAATTCTTCATCCGCAAAGCCATCGGCTGGACACTCCGCGAAATAGGCAAGCACTACCCTGACCTGACATTTGAAATTTTGAAAGAACACAAACCAGATGCATCAGGACTAACAATGCGTGAAGGCGGAAGAAACCTTCCGTCTCGTATGCAAAAAGAGTTGGGTTTGAAGTGAAAGTAACTTTAGTCAGCTTTACCTATTTCTTCGAACGTGATATCTTTGAAGTATGCAGTACCTTTTCCGGCAACTAATACTCCATACGCTATTGCAGAAGATTTAGTAGGTACATTGATGGTGATCTCATATTTTTTCCAGTCAGTGGTTCCTTTAATAGGGCGATCCTGCATATTGTCGAAATCGAGTGACTCTCCTTCTTTATCACCATCAATTCTGCACCACATACCACACCAATCCTCTATATTCTCTGTCTTTATATATCCTGTCATTTTGAGCTTCTTACCTGCCCATTTACCTGGTGGATACATTTGCATATAGGTGCCAAATCCTGAG
>JAYUZC010000114.1:0-6555 GCA_043752045.1 Bacteroidota bacterium
CTGAAAGTTTATTTTTGCATTATTCTTAACTACGTTAGAAGATGTATCTGTCTTGCTGTAGGTTGTATAGGTATATTTATTTATTGAATTTTTTGATGCAGGGATACTTCTAACTCCATAAGATTGTTTATGTAAAAGTCGGCTTTCAATATCAACTCTGTAATACCAATTACCTACTGTTCTTGAAGAGAATCTGCCACTATCATCTCCACCATAAGTGTAGTTTTGGTGCCATATTCCAATTAAGGTGAGCATCCTACTGTTACTTCTATACCCTCTTGCTCCAACTTCAACTAAACCGGCAGACCCCTTTCCTGAAACTGGGATTGCGGCTATACATAAAGAGTCAACCCAAAATACTATTGGCATCTCTAAGCTATCGACAAACACCTTACCTTTAAAAGAGCCAAAGTCTCCCCAAATTAGCAGGTGGCTGCTATCCTCGTTGACATACATACTATCAATTACCGGCTCTTGCCCGAGTGCAATCATCGGTAAAAAAAGCACACCTACAAATAGGAGCGGATATAGTATATTCTTTTTCACAATAGTAAGTGTGCTAACGATGGATATGGTTACAAAGATTCTTAGGTCAAATGATAGTGACCTCGAATATTATTGTAACTTGTAGGCAGTAAGCTCCCTCACCGACGTCCCATTCTCGATCGGGCTGAAGGGCGAGTCACTGCTTGAGATTACCTCTTCGCGAACGATGTACTGTAACTCGGGAGAGTAAGATAGCTTTGTTGTTACTGTTGTTGTGCTTACTGCTCCTACTCCATCAATAGCAACGACGACGGTGAAGTTCTTTTCTATTTCTACAGTTGAAAGAGTTTTACCACTTTTCGTTGTGTACGTCGAGTTACCTTTTCCTTCTGTCGTTATAGTGAGAATCATCACCCCTGGGAATCCATTGAACTCGGATGATACTTCAGTCGAGAAGATTGTATCAAGCAGACCTGCAGCATCGTAATGCACCCACATCGGATCTACTTCTATGTCATCAGTAATGACAATACTGTCCTGATAGTCATCGAATGAGCCGCTCTGGAATGCTTTGAAGTACGCATACTCGCTTTTTGAGCTTACCTGATGCACGCCCTCCGAGCCGAAGAATGAGATGTTCGTTGCAATCAGAGAGTCTGTTGTTGTCATGTGCGAAACGGGGTTGACATTGCCATCGGCATCGGTCTCATACTCTGCGAAAGTGTAAGTCGAACCTGCCTTCGGCGACGAATCAGTCGGGTCGCTTGGTGACTCGTTGCATGAAACAAGGAAAGAAAATGCAGCTGAAATGACAACTGCCGAGATGAATTGTTTGAATAGTGTTTTCATTGTTGTGTTGATGTTTGTTTGTAAAGTGCTTTGAAAAACAAAGTTAATGTGTAAAAAAATAGTTGTTATGGTTTTATCATTTTTTCGAGACTATTGATGTAGTCCTCGAATGCCTTGCGTCCTGCTGCCGATAGCTTATAGTGTGTTATTGGCTTGCGGCTCACGAAGCTTTTTTTGACGTTGATATATTTCGCATCTTCGAGCTTTTTCAGATGTACGCTCAAGTTGCCGTCGGTTGCACCAACCTTCTCACGCAAGAAGGTGAACTCCGCCTCGTCAACCGTCGCAAGCACAGCCATGATGGCAAGGCGTATCCGCGAGTGGATAACATCGTCAATTTGCTGATAATCAAAATCCTTCACGTTATGCTTGTGCTTGTTTGTACTTTCGTAAAAGCATGATGCCGGGTACGACCTGCAATGCAATCATCATCAGTGCATAAATCAGTAGCATCTCTCTGCCGGGGAAGAACATGAAGTAGATAGATCCTGCCCACCAGCCGATACCGACATACTTTAGCCACGGTATCTCATAGAGTATGCCGCTGACAAAATATCCTATTCCTAGTAGCATCGCTGTAACAGCGCAAATGTAAACAGGGTGCAATACAAATGGTGTGTCCATTGACTGACTGATGATCGTAGTCGTGACAAAAAGCCCTATCGTGATCCCGACCGCTCCCCACACTGCTGCGGTGACTCGTCCTGCATAGGTCTGTACCTTGTCACTTTTCTTTTTCACCTTCACGTACCATATCATGTATATCCATCCGAGTGTCGAGAGCGAAAGCCACACCCACCCTGATATACTTGTTGTGTCGGTAACGACCTCGTAATAGTTATAGAGCATCCCGAGTGCGACGAGGATACCCCAGAGTATCGAAGGTTTGCCGTCATCGGCTACTGCCGCGCGGCTATCAGCCATCACCTTTCGGATATAGGCAAGTTCATCTTGTGCTGATGTAGTTGTCATGGTTGTCTTATGTTTTAATAAAGTACTTTGAAATATAAAGTGAAAATACGCACTATTGGTTCCGCTTGTTTCAAAAAAATCTCCAGCGAACCTTTATTCACGTAAAAATGTAGATTTTCCGTTCGTAATCTGTACCTTATGAAAACAAGAATTCTTGCCTTTTTTACGGCTTTTTTAGCCGTTTCTTCTGCTCTTGCTGCTACGGGCGATACCACTCGCGTATTGGTGATGGATAAATATCTCTGGACGTGGCATGGACATCAAGACAGGATGGTCAAATGTCCTGATGGCATAAAGACGTATGAGAAGATCGTTCTGCGTTATACTCTTACTTGCCCGACAGGCGGTTGTGGCGAGTGGGATTATACCACAGGCGTTGTGCTTCGCAAGCATACAGGAATTTTTGATTCCTCTTTGCGGGATGCGCCAAGCTTCACGGTTGATGGCGGCACGGTTGACAGCATTCGCATCGCTAACGATACAACATATACATACTCGTGGAACACCTCGAAGAAAAAGACTGATACCGTCGCAAACACACCCTATCTCATTCGATACTTTAACGACCCGAACTACGCTTTCAAAGCAACGGACTCTACATCTAAGTGGAGAGCACGCTACTGGAATTACGTGTATGATAACACAGGGAAGAAGATAGATTCACTTTGGATAGAGGGTGACCAGACGCTCATCGTCTCGAAGAAGAAAGCGTACTTTGTATTTGAAGTTATCGAGCCATACGAACTGACAAGATTCATTACCCCGTACGGCAAGGCATTCCCGAAAGACTGGAAGCGTACATGGGAAATGGATGTAACGGATTTTTCTTCACTCTTGAAAGACTCGGTAGAGCTTCGTTCGTTCTATGATGGCTATTCGCAGGGCTCGCTCTACACACTTGAGTTGCTCTTTATAGAAGGCACACCGGCACGTACTACTTATAAGGTGCTGCCAGTTTACAATGGATATTTTACTTATGGCAACCCAAATAATCACATTGAAGATCATCTTATTCCAAAAAAGTTTTTGCGTGAGAATGCTGCAGACCTTGTAACGTTCCGTTTGACCTTGAGCGGACATGGCTCGGATCAGAACGGTGCATGTGAATTCATCGAAACCAATAACAGCATTTGGGTTAACGGCGATGAAAAATATCAGCAGCATCTATGGCGTGATGATTGCGATGTGAATCCAACCTATCCGCAGACAGGTACGTTCTGGTTTCCGCGTGCCGGCTGGTGTCCTGGCGATCTTGTCTACCCGTTTGATTATGACTTGACACCATTCACGACGAAAGGCGATTCCTTCGTTGTGGATTACAATATGCAGGAATATGAATCGCCAAATCCATCAGGCGGTTGGAATGTGCATGGGCTTTTGTTTTTCTCGACAGGTCCGAGCATGAATGTTGACGCCGCAGCAGAAGACATCAAGCAGCCAACATCGGATTATCGGTATGCCCGTACTAATCCTATCTGCAATGACATGAAGCCCGTAGTTGTCATTCGCAATAATGGCAAAACGCCGCTTACATCATCCACGATAAAGTATGGTATTGACGGGAATGAAACAAATGAGTTTGAATGGACTGGTAGCTTGAAATTCTTAGAGAAGGCAACGATAACACTCCCTGCAATATCTCTGGGAGTCGGTGAGCATACGTTCAGCTTCTCTGTAGACAGACCAAATGGCAGTGGGAATGACTATGCTAATAATGATAGATACGCAACGCAATATACTGCGCCGAAGTCATTTGGTAACAAACTAATTCTTGCACTTAAAACGGATAAGTACCCGGCAAATTCAGGATACTCTAACGACATCCGATGGGAGATTACCGATCCGAGCGGGGCTGTTATACTCGAAGGAAGTGGCTACGCTGATGCAGAGCAAGTACGCGATACATTCCAACTTGCTAATGGTTGTTACCGCTTTACTGTTTATGATGATGGTTTTGGAGAAGGATTATCTCCATGGGTTTTTCAGGGATATGCAAGCGGCAACTACACTTTCAAAGATGATAAGAATGTATCTATCGCAAGTGCAACATCAACAAACCGTCTTATCATGTTCGGGAAATATCAATCACATACGTTCATTGTTGGTCCGGTAAATTCCGTCGCGAATGATAACAAAGCAAAGACAGAACTTACGCTTTATCCGAACCCTGCAAAAGATAAACTTACTATTGATATTGCTTCATTCGGCGAATCCGATGAGATAAGCATTGAAGTGCTTGATATGCTCGGGAAGGTAATGCTGGCGGAGAGCTTTGTGGCAGGGGAACTGCTATTAAGGACACTGGATGTCAGCTCGTTCGCAGCAGGAAGCTACATCATCCGAATCGAGACCACTGCCAAACGCGGTAGTGCAGTCTTCATAAAAAGTTAACCGTAGGGGCATGCCGCAGGCATGCCCGTCTTCGGTTGTAATGAAAACTTATTTCGTAACAACCATCTGCCCTGCAAGCGTTTCGCCGTTTGCGCTCAGGCGATAGAAGTACACGCCATTTGGTAGGAGAGATGCATCTAAGAGGACGGAATGCTCACCGCCATCATATTTACCAGATGCAAGTGACTTCACGAACTCACCTGTGCTTGTATAAAGCGAAAGCGTGAGGTCAGTTGCCTTCTCTAACGAGAATCTAATGTTCGTCTCACCCGAAACAGGGTTCGGGTAATTTTGCTCGAGTTTGATATCGCTTGCTGAAGGTGCATTCTTTACGCCGTTTGTGACTGCAGAAAATCTGCCTCTCATATCCTGTGAAGTGCCATGATTAGTGCAAAAGAAAGAGTAGTATCCTTCATGGGTCACAACGTATTGATATGGAGTGTTGCCGCTTGCTTTACCAAATGGCATTGCCCCTGCTGGTATCGTATCGGATGTGAGCGGGTGATTGGTAAAATTACCTTTCCATTCAATCGTATCGCCGATGCTCACTGTCGGTAGTGTTTCGGGATTATATGCAAAGTTACCGAACGTGCAAATAATCTTTGTTTGAGCGAATGACGAGATCGAAAGTGATGAAAGAATGATGAGTGCCGAAAGCTGTAGAAATTTCTTCATTGTAGATTCTCCTTGTTGTGAGTGAAAGCTATACAAATTTACAACCTTTTTTGCATGTCCCTTGTAAATCCCGCTCACAATCTTCGTATTTTTGCCTATGCACCCCTCTTCTACATTTCGTATAGGCAAAATCCTTCAATGACAAGAAGAGCTATATTCGTCTTTACCATAAGTATTTTTGCGTTTTCAGCCTCTGCACAAGAGCAAGCAAGCGAAAAAGTTATACCCGGTCCGGAGTATGATGCCGGTTTTTTGCATCGATTATTCTTCGGAAGCTCGTGGCGGGAGCTATGGAACACTCCTATAGAGGTAACGACCCTCGATCTTGGCACGTTCGCTGGCGGGTTACGTCCGACAGTGCGCGGCGGCGGCTTCCAGACCAAATCGCTCCGTTTTAAAGGCGGTGATGGGAAAGAGTACAAATTCCGTTCGCTCAATAAAGACCCACGCAAGATACTTGCCCCTGAACTACGCGAGTCATTTGTCGGCGGGATCGTGCAAGATTTTATCAGCACGTCCAATCCGCTTGCTATGCTCGTAACGACGCCGATACTCAATCAAGTAGATATACTTAATACGCCGTATGAAGTCGTTGCGCTTCCCGTTGATGATAAGCTTGGTGAGTTCAAAGAAGATTTTGGCGGTTTGCTCGGTACGCTCGAAGAAAACCCAAGAGCAGACGGTGAAGATGGAAGTTTTGCAGATGCGGATAAAATATCAAGCACATATAAGGTCTTTGAAAAGCTTGATGAAGATAATGATAACTACGTGGACGGTGTCGAGTTTTTGAAAGCCCGTATGATGGATATATACTTCGGCGATTGGGACCGTCATGTTGACCAGTGGCGGTGGGCTGCATACAAAGAAGGTAATAAAACACGCTACGTACCCATCCCTCGTGATCGTGATCAAGCGTTCTGCCGCTATACAGGACTTATACCGTTCATCGTGGCTCAGCAAGTGCCGCAGATAGAAAGCTGCGATGATAACTACCCATGGATCGCTGACCTGACATGGAGCGGAAGACATCTTGACAGGAGATTCCTTTCGTCACTTGAGAAACCAGTGTGGGATTCGCTCAAAGCATTTATTCTCTCGAAGTTGACCGATGAACTCATAGAAACATCTGTAAAACAATTGCCGCCGGAGATGTTCGAGAAAGAAGGTGAGAAGATGATGAAA
>JAYUZC010000115.1:0-6552 GCA_043752045.1 Bacteroidota bacterium
AGATACCGGTAGAGGTAGGGGTGCATAAGATAACCTCCCCTGTTCCTGTTTTTGCAGTTGTCTCGGGATTTGATATGGCTGATGCATATACATTTTTGCCGTTTGGAGTTGGTAAGTTTATTGTCAACGTACCTAAAGGTACAAATCTTGGAGGTTTTGAGGTATATCCAAACCCTGCATCACGATTTGTTACTATTAAAGCACCGAGTGGTAATTTCATAACGGAAATTAAGATCACCGATGTGCTCGGTATCGAAAGACTTACACTAAACGGATTGTATGAGGAGTTAGAGCTTGATGTATCAAAGCTGATTTCAGGCAGATATGTGCTCACTATGCAGACGACAGAAGGCGAACGGTTTACGCCATTTCTTATTGTCAGATAAGAGTATTATAAATGCCACTTGAGATGTGTCTATAGATGTAATGAAGGAGTCTGAATGAAGAGAATTGTTTCTATTTGTGTCTTAGCATTACTATGCTTATTTACAAACGGATTTGCCCGTCGAGGAAACCCGTTGTCTTACTTAGCACCCTCGATACAGTATTACACCATTGATTCCGACGACAACCACCCACAAAAACCAACATACCGTTTCCTTGATACTACATTTGGGTCTTGGACACGTGTGACCGGATTTGGCAATCCCGATAGCGGCTACGTCCGTATCTTTCCAAGCGGTACGACTTTTTCGATGAATTATTATGGCAGACAGATAACATTACCGCCAAGGTATGTGCATGTAAATGGGTTTGTGAGTCATGATTCTATTTCCCCCTTTACGCCAATAGATACAGGGTTTCGTCTTTTTAGCGGCTCTAAAAACAATTCACTCCCTGTATCACTTTTTGCAGCCAACTTTCCGCTGTGGGCTGACCTTGATCTGCGGAGCGATACTTCAAAAATATACTACCGTAGCGTAAGCGATACATGCTATGTAAGTTTTTATAACATGGGGATCAAAGGCACAAACGGAAGGATTCGAGCGACATTTCAGATAGTATATGCCCGACCGGATTCATCTATTACATTTCACTACCGCTCGTTCGATGGGAACATAGATGGTGACTCTGCAGAACGCATCTTTGAACGTAGTGTAACTATAGGCATCCAGGATTCAACCACTGGTTATGCATCAATGTATCTTGATCGAGGAGCATATCATGCTCGTTCGTTTGCCGGAAGTCAGTATGAGAAATCGCTTCATGATGGACTTGCCGTAAAGTTTATGCAGGTACCCAAGAATACAGTCCGTGTAGTTACGATTGACAATCCGTCACAGAATCATTACGAACTTACAAGTACTTCACTTACACCATCATTTACAATTGAAAATCTATCTGATACGACTCGTACAGTCTTAGTATCATATCTTGTAACGAATACAGTCACCGGAGCGCAAGTCTATATTCGAAATGACAGTATCACGAATGTTCAACAAGGGACTCGTTCTCATAATGGACCGACGCTGCTAAATTTTCCCTGCGGGCAATATAGACTAACTATCACAATCTCTACAGCCACAAATAACAGTGATGTTTGGGGACATGATAATGTATCTGTTCGTGATTTTGTCCGCATAACACCGCTAAGTTTTCCATTTATTGATGATTACAAAACTCTCGATAGATGTAATTATCATGTTTATGGAGCAAGTCGTGTAACATCAGGAGGCGATGTTTTCTACGACCAAGTCGCACCTGTCTCAAGCGGTGCGGTCATACTCGATAGACGCGATGCGGCTAATGCATTATACCTAAGTAGTTCAGCCGGAGATTCACTCACTACTGCACCCATTGACCTTGCCGGTAGAAGTAATCCGCATCTTATTTTTAGTTTACAAAGAGCAGCTAAGAATGATAGTATTAAAGCCGGGATTCGTAATCGCTTGCTTATCGGACCGGAAAGTAAAGTCGTAAATTCTGCGAATACTATTATTGACGGTGATAGTCTTGTTATTGAAGCGATAGCTTCTTCAGCATCGACCTATAATCCATCTGAATTAAGTTGGAAGATAATTGCCAAGATATATGGTGGTATTGACCTTGTTTCAGAAAAAGTACGAATTCAAATACCCTCGACATATATCCATAACCATTCGCGATTTCGTTTTCGTCTTGATGCGAAGAATGATGGCGCAGACTTTGGCTCTCCGTTCGATGATGCGGATGAGTTTGTCATAGATGGGCTACAGATCATTGCTCCGACATTTGGGAATAAAAACGAGACCGATCTTGAGGTTACAAGGGTTGAACTTGGTGCTGAGAATTACACTCACATCCCCCGCAATGTCCGATCACTTGAACCGAAGGTAACAGTTGCAAGCAATGGTTTACAAGTAACACAGGGTGTGTATCAATTGAGGCTTGTCATCCGCGATCAGCTTAATAGAGAGGTCTATCACCGGATGAAATCACTTGCTGCGCCTGCTGCACGCACTGATGTCCAAGTTACAATGCCGGAATGGATAGTAGAAGGTTCGCAAGGTGGTGTTTTCACATGCAAAACAACCATCGAGCAAACATTCTCTGACTATTACAGGGTAAACGATACGAATGTAATTTATAGAACACTCTTTATTGATGATGTCTATGCCCTTGATGATGGCTCACCTGATACAGCAGGGACGATGACCACATCAGAGACAGCATTTAATTATCAGTTCACACCACTAACAACAGATTCGCTTCGCGGCATTGAGTTTTTCCATTTAACGGCAAATGGGACTACTAACTGGACGATAACGATTCGTGATTCTAGTAATGGTATCGTTAACCAAAAGAATATCTCGTATAATGTTCTTGAACGTGGCTTCCAACGATCAACGTTTGCTACTCCTGTAAAACTTATTCGCGGCACTCGATATAGTGTTCAATGTTCTCTTACACAGGGTTTTGCCATAGGTGGCGATGCATCGCGTGGTTTAGTGCTTCTATCGAAATCACTAAGTACTCCTTCTACCTCTGAATATAAGCCGCTTTATGATTCGTTGCTTCGTAGGTTCTCTACATCTGCGGGTGTAAAATATTACGATACAAATAGAATAGTACTTAATGGTGCAAGCGGTGGCCCGCTTCTGCCGATGATGCGTCTTGTCTTTGCCGGCTCTGCAACATATCTTCCGGTTGAATTGCTAAGCTTCCGAGCAAATCGAACGACTGACGGTAGTGTTGCTCTAAACTTTGAGACAGCAAAAGAAGATAATGTATCTCACTTTACTATTGAGAGATTAGCAGATGGCAATTGGCAGCAGATAACATCAGTTGCTGCAAAGAACTCATTACAAGGCTCAAGATACGCATTACTTGATAATAATGCTTCGGCTTCAAAGACGTGGTATAGACTTTGGGAGCAAGACCTTGATGGGTCTTTAACGATGCTTGGCACTGCGGAAGCTTCATCGATTGGCTCAACGATTACAGAGATTCATATCTATCCAAGTCCTGCTTCTGATATTTTGCATATTGAAAGCATCATAGCAATTCGTGGAGTTACGCTTAGTGATATTTCAGGAAGAGTAGTTCATATCAACTCTGGCTTATCACTAAATGATTACGACATTAATGTTAAAGGTCTTGCAGAGGGAGTATATCTTCTGACAATCACAGATGAAGATGGGAATATCTCTCGCGAGAAAGTAATGATTCGCTAGTTTTCCTCAGAAGTAGTATGCAGCGCCGAAGCGGTGATGATCGCTAAAGGCAGGACCCATTGCGCTAACAGAATAATCAAAGTTCAGATTTGTGAACACGAAGCCAAATCCGAATGAGAAACCGGCAAGCCCGACTCCTTCAGATGTCTTGAGCTCACGGCGTTTTTGGTTCTCATACCCAAAGCGCAGACGCATTACTCTGCTTAGGTTAAACTCGCCACCGAGAGAAAAGTCATTGAGGGCATAAAAGAAACTACGTCCTTCGAGGTCACGAGTAATATTTCTGAATGCAAGATGAAGCGTAAGAGGAAGACGTTCAAGTTTTTTCGACACACCAAATTGAAGATTAAATGGAAGTGCTTCTTGAATACCTGCGTACGTTGAGAGTTGTGTGCCGATATTTAAAGCAGATAGACCAAAGGTCATTTGCAATGGCTCGTTCTCATAATAGACGCCAAGATCTGCAGCAATACCGCTTGAACTAAAATTCTCTGTAGAACCACCAGATACAAGAGTTGATGAAATATATTTTATTGCAACGCCGTAGTTAAAGGTTCTATCAGGGATAGTGCCTGCATACCCAAATGTTAATGCAAAGTCACCAGCCGTAAAATCTCCTGTTGGTTGACCGACTGCATCATAACCAGGAAATGTACCATAACTCATATATTGCAAACCTACACCAAATGCGCCTGTTTCTACATCCGGTATCTTCCCAGCAAAACTTACATACCCTTCATTAATGTCGAGCACATGTTTTGTCATTCCAAATGAAAGCGGGAGACCGTCTTGTAGAGAGTCTCTTTTTTCGATTGACATAAGTGCTGCCGGATTGCTGAAGAGCGTATTCGGGTCGTTCTTCATTGCCACAAAAGAATTACCTAGTGCCGCAGAGCGTGGATTAGTAGATAATGCCAAGAATTCATAGACGTGCGTTCTACCCGATGAATTATCACCTTGGGCAAATACAGAATTGGCTCCGAAGAGAGCGATAACGAAAGCGATGTACTGATATGACCGTTTCATCTGAAAAAGCAATAGGTCTTTTTATTCAACGTATTTAACTACATAAATGGAGCGAAGGGAGTTCAAATCCGAGAGGGCATTTTTCTATACAGCTACTTGGCGGTGTTTTATCCCTGTCTCCATGCAAGGATGATCTGTCGGGAGGAATTTTCCCGGATTAAGTGTGCCAAGAGGATTCAATACATCCCTAACTTTCTTCATCATCTCCAGGTCAGACTCCGAGAACATCCAGCCAAGAGCTTCTTTTTTCTCAATACCTACACCATGCTCACCGGTTATCGAGCCGTTATACCTAATACAAAGTTGTAAAATCTCTTTGCTTGCTTCAAGACATCTATGGATGCTGTCTTTATTTTTTTCATCATAAAGAATCGCGGGGTGAAGGTTGCCATCACCTGCATGAAAGATATTTGCAATGCGAAGTTCGTATCTCTTTCCGATTCTCGATATTTCTTCAAGCACTTCGGGCAAGGCGTATCGCGGTATCACTCCGTCTTGCGTATAATAGCTTGGGCTAACTCTGCCGAGTGCGCCGAATGCTTTTTTTCTTGCTTGCCAAAGCTGCATTCGTTCGGCATCATCTTTGGCAGTTCGTACCGAGCGGGCATAGTGTGTATTCGCTATTGAAATGATACTGTCGGTAATTCTCTGAAGGGATGCTTTCCTTCCGTCAACTTCTATCAAGAGCAACGCCCCTGCATCGGTAGGGAAGCCAAGCTTGAATGCTTCTTCAAGTGCATCAAGTACTTCCGCGTCTATCATCTCCATCGCAGCAGGGATGATACCTCCTGCAATGATAGAACTAACACATTGCGATGCGTCTCGAACTGATGGGAAGTCAACAAGTAGAGTAGTAACGGCTTCTGCAATTGGGGTAAGCTTCACTTTTGCTTTTGTGATTATCCCTAGAGTACCTTCGCTTCCCATGAATAGGGATAGAAGAGGCGCCGTAGAATCACTACTATCAAGCCAAACGACAGAGCCATCAGTGAGCACTACTTCAATACCAAGAACATGCTCGGCAGTTGCTCCGTACTTTAGGCAGTGCGGTCCGCCGGCATTCTCTGCGATGTTGCCGCCGATGGTAGAGGCGTTGCCGCTTGAAGGATCAGGTGCAAAATGAAATCCGTACTTCGATGCTTCTTTCGAGAGCTTCGCATTGACAACACCGGTTTCAACTATTGCCCATCCCTCTGCCTGATTGATCTCAATAATTCTGGTTAGTTTTGATGTGACGACCATTATTGCATCGTTACATGCCAATGCTCCGCCTGATAGTCCTGTACCTGCACCGCGGGTCACGTATGAGATAGCATTCTCTTTGCAATGAGTGACTATCAGAGATACTTCATTTGTTGAAACAGGAAGTAGTACTTGTGAGGGGGTGAACTTCTCCAGCGTCACACCATCTGCATTATAGACGAGCCGATCGGGGACGGATGAAAGTATCCGTTCAGGGGGCAGAATATGAGAAAATGTATGGGGTGTCGTCATCTGAAGTAAGCAAATATAACGATTATTCGGACAAATGAGGTAATGAAACTCTATTTCAGCTATTTTGTTTATAACTCGCTAATCAAAAATCAACAATGGCAATTCAACCTACGGATATCGAGCTGATGGTCGAAAAGGGCGAGACCCTTTATCAGGCAATAGCTATAACAGCTAAGCGTGCCCGCCAGATAAATCAGGATATTATGCAGGAATTCGAGTCCCGCAAGTCAACCCTTGTTCCGATGGAAGAGGATGATGATGAATTTGAAACGACGAATTTTGACCAAATGCGTATCTCGCTCGAGCTTGAAAAGCGTGGCAAGCCCACTGCGGAAGCCCTCCGTGAGTTCATGAATGACGAACTTACCTTCCGTATGCG
>JAYUZC010000116.1:0-2501 GCA_043752045.1 Bacteroidota bacterium
TTCATCATAAAATTTAAGGAAGCTGAATAGTCAGTGCCTACAGGAGGGAAAATGAACATGTTCTGCCCTCTTTGCGATATTTTAAGAACAGATTCAAAATAAATATAGATGCGTCTAATTATTACAAATATACAATGCAAAACAGACCCTCGGTTACTTATTCATAGGTGCCTATCAGAAATGGCGATATTGGGCGAGAAACAACAATAATTGAATTGTCCAAAGATTATCTTGTTGATTTTTAAGGGGTTAGATGCTTTTTTCGGCAGGCATCTTGCAGGAGGTAGGTCGAATTTCGTATATTTGCATGGGGAAGTTCGGACATTTCCCTTTTACGAGAGATTTTCCTAATACAGATTCCTCACTCCGTACGGAATGACAGCCCTATCCCTAACCCCAAAAAATTCGAATGTGTAAAGTTATATCACCCACGAAACCCGAGCCCCGATACCCGCAAACCGAGACTTGTGGGAAGGAGTGGGGTCATATCAATACAATTAGAATGTTGTTTTATATAGGACTTAGAGAGAAAGTGACGGAAATTTCAGCCCATCAGTTAATGAGCAACCCAGACGGTTGCGCTACTGTTTCATTTGCATGGCACGGGTATTACTTGGGATGAGCGGCGGACTTGATTCGTCGGTGGCGGCTCTGCTCCTCAAAGAGCAAGGGCATGAAGTCATCGGCATGACCATTAAGACCTATAGCTACGATCAGATCGCGGGCAGCAACCCTGCCAACGATACCTCTTGCTGTTCGCTCGATGGTATGAACGATGCCCGCCGCGTAGCGCACTCGCTTGGCATACCGCACTACATTACCGACATGACAGAGCTATTCGGGCATGAAATAATAGACTACTTCAAAGAGACCTACCTCGAGGGCGAGACACCGAACCCATGTGTCAAATGCAACAGAGAAATCAAATGGGCAGCAATGCTCCGCAAGGCAGACGCTCTGGGCTGTGAATTTATCTCGACAGGTCATTACGTCAAGCTCCGCGAGGAGAACGCGAGGATGGTCATTTCCCGCTCGCCTGATGCGAACAAAGACCAGACCTATGCTCTGTGGGCTGTGCGAAACGAAGACTTCCGCCGTACGCTCTTCCCACTTCAGGAATTGACAAAGCCCGAAGTACGAGAAATTGCCTACAAGCATAACCTTCCCGTTGCTGGCAAGCAGGAAAGTTATGAAATATGTTTTGTACATGATAATGATTACCGCCGCTTCTTGCGGGAGAATGTCCCGAACATCAGCGAGCTAACTCCGAAAGGAAAATTCGTCTTACATGGCGAGACGGTCGGAACACATGACGGAACGCCGTTCTATACGATAGGTCAGCGCAAGGGACTTGGGTTATCGATCCCCTCTCATCCTGAGCCGCTTTATGTAACGGGGCTGGATGTGGTCAATAATGTGGTCGAGCTTGGCGATGATGAAGAATTGTTTTCCGATGAGCTAACGGTTCACTCATTAAACTTGATGAAATATTCTTCACTTGGGAAACAAGGGATTCCTATTACCGCTAAGATACGTTACAAAGATGAAGGCGCTGCGGCAATGCTCTATCAGATAGATGATAGTCATGCCAGAGTCAAGTTCGACTCCCCGCGCCGCGCCATCACGCCGGGGCAATCAGCCGTCTTCTACGAAGGCGATGATGTAGTCGGCGGTGGTATCATCTCTTCGGGGAAGTAATGAGTTTAAAAGATAGTATTATGAAAAAAACTTTTCGGTTCTCTACGGTATTTCTCTTCCTTGCCTTAGCAGGAATGTCATTGACTTCAGCGACCTGTAATCCTGATGCTGACCCGGCTGGGCTGGGACCGAACGAGATGCAGGCAATTGCTACAGTCGAGGGCTCCTTCTTCGCTAACGATGCCTTCGCTGTGAACGGATCTTCCTACGCGGTTGAAGCATCAATGCCATATACTCCGATCAGCGGCGATATTAAGATCACCTTAAGTATCCCTAAAAATGTGACAGTACCCTACACAAGAAACGTATCTTCGACAGACGCTGTGATTGACTACTGCCTAGAGACTTCGAACTCTTGTATCACATACCGCGCAAGCAGAACAGCCGGTTCGGGCACGATAACTGTTACATCGATCTCTCCTTACCTCGAAGGTACATTCAGCGGGACACTCTCGCAAATAGGCGGCGCGCAAAGCAGAGTCATCTCTAACGGAGAGTTCAAAGCAGGGTTCTAAACTGGGAATGGCTCTATCGACGTTAATACGAAGCAGCAAATCGACAGATCGTCTATTTCTCCTACGCTGCGTCGTAACGATAGGGTACGTTCTAGGTATCGTCATTTCATGGCGTCTATGGATATCGGATAGGGATTATCCCCTAACGCCTGTGTTTTCCTGGCTACCAAGCATTCCCTCTCCTATTGATGCCCTTCTACCACTTGGACTGTGTCTGCTATTTATAACACATCTGTTTCTCAAGAATAAGCAACCTCTCATTCTCCTTTGTCTCGTTATTGTAATAGT
>JAYUZC010000117.1:0-2500 GCA_043752045.1 Bacteroidota bacterium
ATTTCATCTACATCGTCTATCAGAAATGAGCTTAGTAAATGTAGTAACCTATCGTCAAGAAGTGCTGCTGCTAGAACTGCAACCTCACGGTCAGAGGTATTCTCAAATCTATCTAAATACTCTTGATATGTCTTATCAAAAGGATTACTTTTTTTAATGAAATGATCTTTATTCTTTCCTTTTTTTGCCATAAACTTATCGTGTAGCAGGTCTGCTAAATATGCAACAAAATCAATAGTGATATAGTCATCCAACTTTTCCCGTATTTTTGCCGGACAATACTTTGAGACCTTATGACCTTTAAGACGATTCTCTTCCTTGTGGTGCTTGCCGTTGCATTTGGTGCAGTGCTCTACAATACGCGCCGACTGCTCGATTTCCTGCGCGTCGGGAAATGGACGAACCGCTTCGATAACCCTATCGAACGCCTGCGCCGCACGTTCGTGATTGCTATCGGGCAATCGAAGATCATGCGCGACCCCGTCGCCGGACCTATCCATGCGCTCATCTTCTGGGGCTTTCTCGTACTCGTCTTTGCTGTCATCGAGTCTATCGGGGAAGGTATCTTCGGTCATTTTTCGCTATCGTTTTTGGGTGGTGCGTATTCTGTCATCACTGCTTCGCAGGATGTATTCATCGGGCTTATTATCGTGTCCGTCATCATCGCATTGTGGCGCAGGATGGTCTCGAAGGTAAAGCGTCTGCAAGGTGATGCACATGAAAAGCTTGATGCACAGCTTGTACTTTATACTATTGCTCTTATCGTTACCTCGCTTCTCTTTACAAATGCATCTCGCATTGGTATGGGCGGTATCTATCCGTATGAAGTTCGTCCGCTTGCGGCACTCTTCAGTGGCTGGTTCTGTGATTGCCCGCCGTCGCATACATTCTATGAAGCAATGTGGTGGATACATATTATCGGCGTACTTGGCTTCATGAATTATCTGCCGTACTCGAAACATCTGCATGTGATGACGAGCATCCCGAACGTATTCCTCTCCGATCTTCGCAAGAAAAATTATCTCAAGCCAATTAACTTCGAGGATGAGTCGCTCACGCAATACGGCGCGAAGGACATCGAAGATCTTTCGTGGAAGCAGTTGCTTGATGGCGATACATGTACTCATTGCGGAAGATGTACATCCGTATGTCCAGCGAACTTGACCGGCAAATCTCTCGACCCGAAATGGATCATCATCGCTACTCGTGAGCGTATGCTTGATAAAGCTCCGTATCTTATGTCCGAAGGAGCATATGGATTCGAGAGTTGGGATGATCAGATCCAGTGGGCTGGCATCAAAGAAAATGCAACGGCGGTTACGCCGTCAAGCGATGGTTCTTCTGCTTCGGCCAATACATTGCTCGGCGCAAAACCACGCATGAGCCGTGATGAAGCCACAGGCAAAAACTTTATTGGTGATTATATTCCTAACGAGATGCTATGGCAATGCACGACGTGTCAGGCATGTATCCAGGAGTGCCCGGTAATGATCGAGCATGTTGACGAGATCGTTGATCTTCGCCGCAACCTTGTGATGATGGAAGCGAACTTCCCTCCCGAGTTGCAACCGGCATTCACCTCCATGGAGAATAATTTTTCTCCTTGGGCATTCAGTCCAAGCGAACGTGCTGATTGGGCAGCGGGCATGAACATCGAGACGATGGCAGAATACACATCAAAAACTGAACCGCAAAAGAAAGAAGACATTATCCTCTTCTGGGTTGGTTGCGCAGGTTCATTCGATGACAGAGCAAAGAAGATCACTCGCGCATTTGCAGAACTTATGCAAATTGCAAAGATCAACTTCAAGATACTCGGCACCGAAGAAAAATGCACCGGCGATCCGGCGCGTCGCATGGGCAATGAGTACCTTGCACAGATGCTTATCAAAGAAAACGTCGAGACGCTCAATCGTTACAATGTGAAGAAGGTCGTTACGACATGTCCGCATTGCTTCAATGCAATAAAGAACGAATGGGGTGATTTCGGCGGCGCGTATGAAGTTCTGCATCATACTGAATATGTTGCCGAGCTGCTTGCAAAAGGTGACCTCAAGATAACCAAAGACCTCCAAGAGAGAGTTACCTATCACGACTCATGCTATCTCGGTCGATCGAATGATATCTATGACGCGCCTCGTGCAGTGCTTGAGAATATCCCCGGCTTGGAGATAGTCGAGATGGACCGCAACAAATCGCGTGGACTATGCTGCGGAGCCGGCGGCGGACAGATGTGGATGGAAGAAACGCAAGGCAAGCGAGTCAACATCGAACGCACAGAAGAAGCACTCGCAACAGAAGCAAAGATCATTGTAGCCGCCTGTCCGTTTTGCATGACCATGATGACGGACGGCGTAAAAACCAAAGAACGCACCGACGATGTCAATGTAAAAGATATAGCGGAGATATTGTTGGAGGTGGTGAGGTGATTAACGAATGATGAAAAATGAACTACCCATTTTTTGTCTGAACTCGCATTCTTTGAGGTGCAATTAGTAAG
>JAYUZC010000118.1:0-6531 GCA_043752045.1 Bacteroidota bacterium
TGTATGGATAATTATGCCATTTTTACCACAAGCCCATCCGCGAAGAGAATCAATGAAGGTAACGGAAAGTAGTCCATCCGTCGTTGAGGATGATTGTTCTTCCCATGTATATCCACCATCACGTGTGCGAGCTATTGATCCATTTAACCCAACAACCGTGCCATTTTTTGAATCAGAAAAATCAGTTCCTTCACCCAAATGGGATGCGCTTGGGACCGTAAGCAAGATTTCTTCCCACGAGAAACCTTTATCAGCACTTCTATAAACAACTGGTATCCCAGAATTTGGTTTACCACTTAGACCATATGTTACACAAGTTGTGTTATCCAGATTGTCTATCGCGCCAAGTGAAGTCTCTAAACAAACTTCAGATATTTTTCTTGAGACTCCAGCACTATCATAAACAAGGGAGGCACAACCTTCCGTATTTGTAGGGGAACGTACCCCAACCCCAAGCATATGCTCAGCGTTATAGATACAGAGATCATGAAGATCACCATTACCTAATCCCGGCCCCAACTGTCTCCAAGTCTTTCCACCGTCAGTAGTCTTTCCCCAATCAAGCCCGCCCACAGCCCAACCAGTGTCCTTATTATAGAACTTGAATTTACCTATCGGTGCTTTACGCTCTTCCCAAGTTTCACCTGCGTTCTCGGTATAGTATAATTTATTATTAACATTCCCATTTAACCACCCGATTTTGGATGTTAAAAAGAAGAAATATCCTCCTGAATTTTGCGGGCCAAACGAACTCCATACATTTCCGCCATTCGTTGTGCGAAGATAAAAAGCAACACCAGATCCATTACCGGATAGATATCCGGTATCTTTTGATGTGAACTGAATTTGAAACAGGTAGTGGTTATTCCCGCTATTCTGCTTATACCATCCTTCCCCCCCTGTTTGTGCGAAAGCAGAAGTAGTAAGAATTAAAGCAATGATAGTAATGAAAACTTTCATACTCTAAAGACACCTCACTTCCTGATTTGGTGCAGGAAAAATCTTTACTCCACTGGTGGGACGATCTTAATTATTTGGGTTCTTGGGAGCATGTTGTTCTTCAAATGACAGTAGGGCCGACACATTCACTATGTTCAGTGCATGCTTTCAGTCAGCCCTTTTTTTTATTCTACAAATCAAAGCTCCGTCAGGGCAAAATGATGTTTCTTTACAACCTTAACATCATCGTATTTGATGAGTATGGTAAGCTTAAATCGCTATTGCCATTTATTTTTTAGTAGATTTCTTTTTTGAGCCAGTTGGTTTCAATTCTGTCACAACCATCTTCAGCGTCGTGTTACCGATATTTTTTGCCGTGTGCGTAACGGCAGGCAAATACAATGCAACCCCCGCTGCTATATCCGCAATGAATGGCGACTTGCCTTTGTCGGTGATCTCAAGTTTTCCATCGGTCAATGCATAGGCAATATGATCGGGGTGTTTGTGCCATACGGCTGTTTCGCCCGGGGCAAATTCAATTTCTATAACTCTGACCCTCTTATTTTCAAGGATAACTTTTTTATACACATTCGGACACTCCTTAATCGGGTCCTGTGCATACACGCTTGCGCTCTGTATCAGGAATAATCCTAAGAGCAAAGATATCAAAATTATTTTCATTGTTTTCATTCTTGTTATGTGATAAATTGTTGCCTACATTGTCTCGGTTTCACAGCTCGAATCAAAACCGATGGATACAAATATACTACAATAGATATCTTGTTACAAATCATTTACTATAATTGCAACTATGATATTCAAGATGCTTACTGTATCTATGTACTATTAGATGAGTTACCTAACCACTTACTCCACTGGCGGGATGATCTTGATTATCTGGGTTCTGGGGAGCATGTTGTTCTCGAAGAATATCTTTTGTCCGGGGGCTGTCATTGCAAATACTAAGAATCCTCTTGGAAGTGAGTTCGGTGGTTCTTGTGTATAGCCGCATACACGCGAGACGAGTGGATAGAGACTCTGATAGACATATGCCAAATGCAGCATGATGTTCTTCTCGCCTGTCTTACTTGTGCTATCAGGTATTGCAATATCAAGTGCCTTAATGCCCGCATTCTTTACCAACCAGCACCAACTGACAAACCCTACTGCGCCATCATCAGCCATCACCTTTGCAATGACGCTATCAGTCGTCATAAAGCGCGCTGCCTTCCCTTTTACGCTTCCAGTATCAGCTAAGAAGAGCGAATCAAGGATAGACTCAACACTCGAGAGGTTATCTGTCATCACCTTACGATAATGCTCCTTACTTCCTGAAATGTCTTCACGAAGCATCTTGAGTGAAAGCGAGGTCAGCGCATTCTCTTTTTTGACTATTGCCGCAAGCGGATTAAGTGCGATCTCGAATTCAGGCAGTTCGACTTTCTGTGAGCCGAGCGATGCACGCTCTTTCGGAGTGAGCGGTCTGCCAATAAGTGCAAGCCGTGCTTTAGACTGGAGCACAGCATCAAGCGCGGCAGTTGCATTCATGTACCGCACTGTTACCTTCGCATCAGTGTATTGCGCGTTGAACGCCGCGACGAGCGAATCGATCACAGGGCGAATCGCTTCATCGGCGGCAAGCTCAAATGCGCCGGTCGTCGGTGAATCAACTAATGCCTTCTGCTCTTGCGATGCGCAGGAGCAAATAGAAAGCAGGAGAACCGCTGCAACAAGAAAACGGAGTTTCATTAGGTTACTTCGCTCCGCCTGTGTCCTTTTTTTTCATTGCGCTAAGACTTGTCGAGAGACGGAAAAGACCATAGACAATAAGTAATCCGCCGAGCGTCATACGCAGCCATGAGGGTGAGTCACCCATTGCGGTATCGGTCATCAGAAGATACCCGCCAAGAACAAGAAAACCAATTCCCACAAGAAGAAAAACCAACGGTAGTGTTTTCATAAGAGTATTTTACTAATTATTGAATGACACAAACAAAAAGAGCAACCCGAATATACATCCGAATTGCTCTCTTTGCCTAAAAAACCGAAATTAATTTCCGCTTAGCTTAAAGATGATAGGTAATGTGTACCAAAGTTTTACCGGCTCACCGTTCTGACGTGCAGGTGTGAAACGGGCTTTCATCATCGCCTTGCGTGCGGCTTCTTCAAAGACAGGATAATCGGATTTATCAATTTCTACCTTGATAACTCTGCCATCCTTATCAATAAGAGCAGAGACGATAACTTTGCCCTCGAGTCCGGCGCGTTTCGCTACTTCGGGATACTCAACGAGCGTCTGGATATTGACGATAGGAGTCGGCTCAACTTCGACAGATACGAAGTCATCGCGGTTCGGCTCTTCCTCAACAACTGGCTTCTTATCTTCGATAACCGCAGGTCCGTCACCAATACCACCTGCATCAATACCGCCGGAGCCAATACCTTCTGTACCTGTATTGACAGGAAGGTTATTGAGATCAGGCATCACTGCATCAGGTGCAACAGCGTCAGGCACTGGTACGGGAATACCGAATGTCGGCTTTGCAATATCAGCGGCAGCCGGAGCAGACATAGCCATCGGCTCGGGCGCATCTTGTGTAGATGGCGGCGGCGCGAGATCGGCTAAGCTTTTGATTCGGACCCGAGGAATTTTCTTCTCTTCATCTTTTGCCATCATGCCCATTCCCAAATTAACGAGAAACAGCAGAAGGAAAATTGAAAGAGTAGCTAAGTATCCTCTCATTGCAAACTTATTGGCATTAGCATTAAGCTCTACAGCTCCGTATCGCTCCATGCCTTCGAGCATCATTGTTTTAAGACTCATGATCGTATCCTTTTTTTTATAAGTTACCGATGATGCGCGTATCCGAAGAATCCATCGTTACGATGGAGAACCTCTTCTCGTTCTGATTCAATTTCGCCTGAACGAGATTGAGTTCATCAATGAGATCAACGAGTTTCTGGTACTTCGCTTCCCTATCAATTTTGATAAGAGTAGCAACCTTCGGGTTTTCTCGTAGCTTTTCCTCTAAGACCTTGCCAATTTCCTCAGCTTTGATCTTTGCCGGCTCTTCCTGCCCTTTGTTCCAGAATATCGCTTCATCGGCTCTGACGCGGAACGTCAAGAGATTCGATTCGGCGATCTCGATGTTCGCTTTGCTATCAGGCGGGAGCGATATCTCCATGACCTGTGGCTGCGCAAGCGTCGTCGATAACATAAAGAATGTAAGCAAAAGGAATGCCACATCCACCATCGGGGTCATATCCATCGTGACACCTACCCTTTTGGCTAATTTTTTGCCTTTTTTACCATGTCCGCGGCTTCCGCCGCCTCCAACCATTCCACTCATATTCTACTTTGCAATTCGTTGTATTGAAATATGAAATGTCAACCTGTCGTTTTGGTGACCAGATTGAATCTCGTAGCTCCGTATTTCTGCATTACGCGCATCACATCATCTACCAATCCGTAGTGTAAACGGTTATCAGCATTGATCGCAAACCGCATTGAAGGGTTTTGCAGACGTGTTGCGGGAATGATCTTCTCAAGTTCTTTGACCGTTACAAGCATCGAAGGAATGACCTTTAACTCGTCGTTAGAATAGACTGCATTGGTCTTAGGGTTAATGCGCTCTAACTTCGAGAATATCTCCGGTCTGTCCTTTTCGTTTGCGATGTTGTAAAAGATGAGCGTATCAGGGGATTCACCCGGATTCGCTTGCGAAAAACCGATCGTCAGCGTTGCGATATTTACATCAGGCAGCTTCGTTGTATCTGCCTGCGCTATCGGCAACTTGACATCCACGCTGTCGCCTGTCTCTGACTTGAACTTTGCTGTTAGCATAAAAAAGGTCAAGAGCAGAAACCCGACGTCCACAAGTGGAGTCATGTCGATCGAAAAACCATGACGTTTTAATTTGGCTTTACTCATTTGTCACTTTCTATAAAAAGAAAGGTGATTATGCCTTGCCAACAAAACGATTCTCAATGCTCTCAACGAGGTTAAGCGTTGCTTCATCAATCGTATAGATAAATCGGTCAACTTTGTTCGTGAGCATGTTATACGCAACGATTGCGATAATACCACCGCCGATACCGAGAGCTGTATTCCAAAGTGCTTCGGAGATAGCGATAGAAAGCTGTGTCGCTGATGCGCCGCCGCCACCCTGTCCGAGTGAATCGAACGCCTTGATCATACCAAGAACGGTACCAACGAGTCCGATCATCGTTGAGATAGATGCGATCGTCGAAAGGATAACAAGATTACGCTCAAGAAGCGGAGTCTCGAGCATTGTTACTTCTTCGAGTGCGCGTTTTACTTCTGCTACTTTTTGTGCATTGTTCATTTCAGGGTTATGACGAATCTCGCCGAAACGTTCAACGCCAGCACGAACGATGTTCGCAACGCTGCCCTTTTGTTTGTTGCACTGATCAAGAACAGCATCAATGTTGCCTGAATCAAGTGATTTCTCGACTTCACGCAAAAAGGTATCAATGTCCTTTTTACCGGCAGCTTTGCCCAAGCTTAAGAATCTCTCGAAGGTAAATGCGAAGATCATAATAAGAAGTCCGATAAGGATCGGTACGATGAATCCGCCAAGATACATCTTGCCGAGCGTGCTATCGAGCTTAGGTTTCGTCTTTGCGGCATCAAGGAAGTTATCCGGCGAGCCCATGACGAAGATGTAGAACAGTACTCCTGTAAGGATTGAAAGTCCTATTACGAGTAGGACGAAGAGAGAATTCTTTTTCATGTTGTAATTAGAATGAAATAAAAAAATTTGTCGCGTGTGAACGACCGAGGGGAAAACGGAAACCGTAATCCTGAGATCACAACTCGGCTGATAACACAAAAAACCTCCGAAGTTTTTCGCAAGAGCGGAGATTTGAAGGATTTGAAACAAAATTGTTTCTAAACCAGTCCCCAAAACCAAAAAGGAAACAATTATTTTACATACCGTATTTCTTCCGTTTGCGCCAAAGCGTTGCACTATCGATTCCGAGTATCTTTGCCGCCTCTTCCAGACTCTTCGTCCTCGAGAGGACAAATCCGATATGGTCATGCTCAACTTCCTCGATAGATCGAAGCTCCGGCGATACTGCACCTCCAAAGTCGGTTTTTGCAGGAAAACGGATATACTCCGGCAGGTCGCTAGCTTTTATCGTCTTTCCGTCATCGGAGAGGACTGCGGCGCGAATCATCACATTTTCAAGTTCGCGGACATTCCCTCGCCAATCATACCCTAAAAGCATCTTTTCGACTTCAGGGGGTATCGACATTTCTCCTGCCTCTGAAGCATAGTGCGAAAGTATCTTATATGTAATTGGTACAATATCATCCTTTCGCTGGCGAAGTGGCGGTACGGTCAAGCGGAATCCGCTCAAACGGTAATATAGGTCCTCGCGGAATCCTCGCTGCCCGATCTCCTCTTCGAGGTTACGGTTAGTAGCTGCAATGATACGGACATCACTTTTACGAATCTTATTTTCACCCAAACGGTAATACTCATGGTTCTGTAATAAACGCAGAAGCTTTGCCTGCATAAGCATTGGCATCTCGCCAATCTCATCAAGGAACAAGGTGCCGCCGTC
>JAYUZC010000119.1:0-2485 GCA_043752045.1 Bacteroidota bacterium
GTTCACTCTTTGGATGATCAGATAAGTAGGCAAAGTTTTTTGTATCGACAAGTTCACCATCTATGAATAACCGCCAAACACTAATGCTATCTTTGGACAATAGGCAATGATGCCAAGCACCTTCGTTAAAGTACGGAGATTGAAGTATGGGTTCAGTGACGCCGTCGGAGAGTGAGCTAACATTCACCTGTCCATATGTATCGAGAAATGCACGAATAGTATCTGAACCTCGAATAACAGAGACTATCTCTTGTAACGGCTCAACCGTCTTATACCAAAACACAATACTAAACGACCTCCAGAGTATATTCCCAAGTGAATCATTTACTACCCGTAACGATGCCGATGAGCGATCGCCCTTCAAGTGAAGCGAACGAGAGTTCTCACCCCAGCCACTCACGAATACAACTTCCACTGTATGATCTTCGGAGAATGAAGTAAAGCGGAAATCCGAACCTCGCGGCGGGTTCACCATCCGCCAGTTGGTGTTTGTCGGTTTTACTTTTTTCTTCCCTTTTTTATCTTTTGTTGGTTCGGGCTTGAAGAACGGGTCAGTTCTTTCGACTAATGCACACTTGAATGTTGCTCTGGGTATTTCATCTGTCGAAGTGAAGACAAAGTAATAGATAATAACATTTGCTTCACCTGCAATGACACCACTTTCATCACGGAATACAGAAGTAGTCCTGCCTTTTTCTCGTTGGAATAATCCGTCAACTTCAGAGTCCGTCGTTAGCGTAAGTAATTCATCCGGGTTTTTTGTTGAGACCGCATAGACAGTCTTGAGTGAGCATAGCGCAGGATGGTCAATGACGATAACTCTGTTATTGCCTTTATCTGTTGGCGCACAGGTTACACTAACGATGAAATCATCACCAGTCGGTATCTCTTGCGGAGCGTATATCTCATATATCTTCGTGCCGGAGAAACCTTCAGCCGAGATCAGGGAAAATATAATGAGTAATAGATACCGATTCACTCTAATGAGATAAGATGTCCCATAATTAGGACGAAGTTCTCATCTTCTTTAAGTAATCCAGACGTGGTTGAAGTTCCTTCTTCGGAATAAGGAGTTTATCTTTTCCGTAGATAGCATCGTCATATTTGCTAAAGGTAAGCTCGTAATCTTTGCTCATTATGATAGCTTCTTCGGGGCAAACTTCTTCGCAGAAACCGCAGAAGATACAGCGAAGCATATTAATCTCGAAGCGAACGGGGTAACGTTCTTTGAGGAGTTCTGTCTCACTTGCTTGAACTTCTATCGCAAGCGGCGGGCATACGCGAGAGCACAAGCCACAAGCCACGCAGCGTTCGGCACCGTTATCATCCATCACAAGTACCGGGCGACCGCGAAACGCATCAGGCGCATCCCACTTCTCTTCCGGGTTCTGGCGGACAAACTTGGGTTTGAATAAATGTTTGATGCTTGTCAGAAGCCCGTTCACTATCTCCGGAATATACAAGCGCTCCCAGAACGAGAGTGAGCGTTTACGACTCGGATTGTTATATTTTGAGCGGTACTTCATAAGTTAGTTATATAAATACGTTTTTTCTAATGCTGTCAAAACGATATTTAAAAGACCAAGCGGCAGAAGAACCTTCCACCCCAAGTTCATAAGTTGATCATAACGAAAACGTGGGATTGACCAACGCACCCACATAAAGACAAAAATAAATGCAAATATCTTGAGCATAAATGCGCCAATGCCTAGGATTGATACGGCAGTCGGAGAAAGCCCGAGCGTATCAATAAATGGTATATGCCATCCGCCAAGAAAGAGCACGGTCATTACTGCGCTTGCCGCGATCATGTTCGCATACTCAGCAAGAAAGAACAATGCCCACTTCATTGAGCTGTATTCGGTATGATACCCACCGACAAGTTCGGGTTCTGCTTCGGGCAGATCGAATGGCTGACGGTTTGTCTCGGCAAACGACGACACAAGAAAAAGCAAAAACCCGAGCGGTGCCCACAAGATATTCCAGCCGTGTTCTATCTGTGAGTTCACGATACCTGATAAATCAAGTGTACCAGAGAGCATCACGACGGAAAGCAAACCTAAGCCAAGCGTGAGTTCGTAACTAATCATTTGTGCGCTTGAACGAAGTCCGCCAAGCAGTGAATACTTCGAACCACTCGACCAACCCGCAAGCGTGATGCCATAGACACCAACAGATGTGAGAGCTATGATATAGAGAACACCGATGTTGATGTTCGATGCAATAGCGGGCACGAACGTAGTATCACCAATGGTCATTGCCATTCCAAGCGGAATAATAGCAAGTACACTTAAGGCAACCGTGATCGAGATAACCGGAGCAAGCCAATGGTAGAGTTTGACTGCGTTCTTCGGCTCAATATCTTCTTTGAGAAGAAGTTTGAGAACGTCAGCCGCCGGCTGTAGCAATCCGAACGGTCCTACGCGGTTTGGTCCTATTCTATCTTGCAGCCATGCCGAGATCCATCGCTCTAAGAGAACGAGAT
>JAYUZC010000120.1:0-2485 GCA_043752045.1 Bacteroidota bacterium
TTGAGTGATGACTGAAAAGGAGAGAAAGCGTTTTCTCCATATCCGACCTGTCGTTTATAGTCAACCCAGTTACTATCAAGGGCAAGTATTGTCATACGATTAGGTCCGAACCATCCAAATAGACGCGAATAAAGTATAACGCGAGGTGATGTCTGGATAAAGCTATTACGTACATACGCAGAGGTATCGACAGGTGGTCCTGCCTGCGGGTCGGTAAAGATCTTGCCTACGGTAGTATCAAGTGCGTTGATCTGCATCATATACAATATTGTCGGTTGCACTGGTCCTGCTGTAATCGTGTAAGAGAATCCGCTTGCATCATTGGTATCAAGCGGTAATACCTTATCAGATGGCAAACTTGTCTCAAGATTATTGTACTTGATAGGAAGCGGTACCCGTGTACGAGCATAAATATCATGCTCATCTTTTTTGATGACAAGTTCATATTCTTTTCCCCCTTCAATGATCAACTCTGATGCTGGCAAGTAATATCGTCCATTGAGTGTCCCTGCAAGCAGCTGATATTCTTTTCCATCAACTCTGACGCGAACATCTGCACCTTCGACGGCAAATTGACTATCTACAAAGGACTTGCCGAATGGTACGCTGTAGTGTAGAACAACAGAATCTATCGGTTCACCCGGATAGATGAATCCTCGAACAATAATCTGCTCTACATATTCTGATTCAATCGCTCCATCACACCCATAGACAAAGAATGCAGGGATAAGGAGCAGAAATAGTTTGTGAATACTCTTCATATCTCTTAAAATTTTACTTGAATTCCAAATGTAGGAAGTATCGGCAGAAGGCGCACATCTTCACTGATAGGTGGCTCTGAATCTGTATCAACCCGACGGAACCACACATTCCGATGATTATAGACATTATAAATATCGATATTAAATTCTGCATTTTTCTCGTCGCTAAATAGCGAAAAGGAATAGGTTGCAGAGAGATCGAGCCGATGATATGGTTCTAAACGTAAACCATTTTTTGAACCCTGAATAGTAACAAGCTTTCCGTCGTAATCCGGTTCACCTGCATTATAAAGTGCCGTTGTTTGTGAATATGATTGTCCCGTCGCATAGACGAAGGTACTACCAACCGTCCACCTATCACTAAGTTTATATGTCATCACAAGATTCATATCATTACGTCTGTCGTAAACAGGCGGAAATGTCTTACCATTATTGATGTCGGGGAAGGTGCGTTTATTGAAAGCAAGAGTGTACCCGAACCAGCCAGTAAGATCACCGATCTGTTTTTGCAGAAAGAACTCCATTCCATACGAATACCCGCTTCCGACAAAGAAAATATCTTGAAGTGAACTACCTGTTACGATCTGTGGCCGCAATTCAACGAGGTTCGTCATATTTTTGTAATAGGTCTCGACTTCAAAGGTAAAACCCTCGAAAGGTACTGTTGATACTCCAAGAACGTATTGGTCAGCACGTGAAGCACTTTGTGTTGAATCAACAGGCAGCCAAATATCAAATGCAGTGAAAAGCGGATTTGATGCCAACTTCAAATATTGATGATAAATACCCCAACTTGCCTTGAGAGTTACATCTTCATTCAAAATATATCGTGCGGATACACGAGGATCAATACCTATATCTCCATTCGATGTGATACCATCAAAACGGAGTCCAGCTGTTACTGCCCAACGTTCGTCAGGTTTCCATTCATCGGAGATATACCCCGCAATGTAATAAGGATCAACCTTAATATCAGCATTCGGTGGATTATCTGCCGATGATATTTTTAAGCGGAAATCATATTTTGATAGTTGAAAGCCCGTCTTGATAAGGTTGCTCTCGCCTGAAAAATATTCAAGATCGCCTTTGAGTGAAAAATCAAATATCTGATTATCAAAGACAAAACTGTTATCACCGAGACCAAACTGTAATAGCGAGTAGTAATGACTTCCGTTAAAGGAAAATTTACTAAAGAGCTTTTCATTAAATAGATGCGTCCAGGCAGCAGTACCCGCTTCATTTCCCCAGTCAATGTCAACACTTGAGGCAGCACCGCCATTCTCAAAGAGTAGTTTGTCTTTACCACCGTAGCCGGATACATATATCTTATCTTGGTCGCCAAGAGTTTGTGTGAACTTACCATTTAGGTCATAAAAATAATATTTTGGAAGCTCAAGTTCTTTCTGCAACCCTGTTACACTTAGTATTGCATCTATGTATGTGCGCCGAGCAGAAAGAGTGAGAGCGCCATCACCAATTGGTGTTTCTATAGTGCCACGGCTTGAGATAAGCCCAAGCGAAAGTTTACCTCTTGTTCGATACAGGTCTCCATCTTTATTTGTTACATTGATAACAGCAGAAAGACGACCACCAAACTGTGCAGGATATCCTCCTTTGATCAGGTCAACGTCTTTAATGGCGTCGCTATTAAATGTCGAGAAAAATCCGAAGAAGTGATTTGGATTGTACAATGTTGAGCCGTCCAGCAAAATAAGGTTCTGATC
>JAYUZC010000121.1:0-2478 GCA_043752045.1 Bacteroidota bacterium
GGCAAGCTGCTCAATCTCGTCGTTCGGTTGCTTTAACAAGTAGAGTGCAAGACGCTGTGCAGTTTTCCTACCAATTGTTGGCAGTGCGGAGAAGCGTTCAATGAGCGTTTCGAGTGCAGGAGAAGTATAAAGCATGCGCTGAATTAGAAGTTGAGACCTGGTATTTTCGGCATCATAGCATTTGCGACAGCATTGACCTGCGCTTCGCCCTGCTCTTTTGCTTTGGCTATTGCGCGGTTTACTGCGCTTACTATTAAGTCCTCAAGCATCTCCTGTTCGTTCGGGTCAATAACTTCTTTCTCAAGTTTCAGCGAGGTTATCTCCTGCAAGCCGTTCGCAGTTGCCTTGACCATTCCGCCACCAACCTCGACTGTCGCTGTCACATCCTTCAGCTTTTCCTGCGCTTTCGCCATTTCTTCCTGCATTCGCTGGACCTGCTCAAGCGCTTTCATCATATCTGGGTTCATTGTCTGCTATAAATTATATTTCAGGCAAGGAAAACGAGTTTGCCATAAGATTAGTTGATAGTCTAACCCTATGAACATAACAGACTCACTTAAGACCCGCGCCGCAAGCAATAAGAAGCATATTCTTCTCGCTGATGCAACCGATGACAGAATGCTCCGCGCTGCGAAGATAGCCGATGATGCAGGCATTGCCGAAGTAACGCTTGTCGGTGATAGCGCTGCTATCGCAGAGGTAGCCAACAACTTCGGCATCGAACTTGATTGCTTGAGCATCATTAACCCAAGCAACTTCGCGCCGACTGAAGAGTATATCGCCGCATACTTTGAGGATCGCAAGGGAAAAGTTACCGATCTTGATGCAGCACGTAACGAAGTGCTCTCCGACGAACTCCTCTTCGGCGCACTCTGCGTAAAGAGTGGTTTTGCTGATGGAATGCTTGCCGGTTCCCTCTCGACGACTGCAGCCGTCATCAGAGCCGGTATTCGCGGCATTGGACTTGCTACCGAGATGCGTGTCCTTTCTTCCATGTTCCTCATGAGTTTTCCAAAGCTACAAGGGTTGCGACATGATGATATCGTTCTTGCATTTGCCGACGGTGCTGTCATACCTAATCCTGATGCGTATCAACTAGCCGATATTGCCATCTCAACTGCAAAGACTTACCAGCAACTATCAGGAAACGAGTCGCGTATTGCAATGCTCTCATATTCCACAAAAGGCAGTGCATCGAGCGACGATGTGAAGAAGGTCATAACCGCGACTGAAATTGCTAAAGAGCGTCATCCCGAGCTTATTATTGACGGCGAACTTCAGTTCGATGCCGCATTCGTGCCGGAAGTTGCCGAGCGCAAAATGCCCGGCAGTCCGCTCGGGGGCAGAGCGAATATCTTCATCTTCCCGAATCTTGATGCCGGCAATCTCGGCTATAAGATCGCCGAGCGTCTCGGCGGTGGGCAGGCGATCGGACCCATCCTCCAAGGTTTACAAAAACCGCTCAATGACCTCTCAAGAGGCGCGAGGGTAGATGACATTGTGACGATGATAGCCGTAACTGCCCTCCAATCATAACCGGAAATTCCCTCACTTCACCTGTAACTCATATATAAATCAACATTATAATTGTATTGATGTAGAGCCACTTTCCCCCACTCGGATTGGGTTGCGGATATCGGGGTTCGGGTAGCGAAGATTGGGTGCTGTAAACTTACACATGATTTTCGGTGGCTGTAAGGGGTTAGGGAGTAGGTTACAGTGGTGGCTCTCAACTGGTCACTGACCACTAATCACTAGCCACTTTCCCACTACAAATATACTCAATTTTAAGGGCCAAAACAAGGTGCCCAAATGAATATATTCCCTTTTTCACCGCAACATATTATCTTCTAACAAGATACACTATCCACATTTTATCCACATTCCGTTTCCGGCTTGCTTTCGGCATTATTGATGGGCACCTACAAATAAAATGCTTTACCCTTTGTGTGTAGAGATTAACATATTCGATTTACTACAGTATCACTTAAAATATACCTATTTTTGCATTTAACATCAGTAACCTTGTCGCACAATATCAGCTATAGAAATAATGCAAGCAAAAGAGACAAAACTCCAAGACATCATAGAAGGCACAAAGCAATATGTAATACCTCTTTTTCAAAGAACGTATAGCTGGACAAACAAAGAATGGGATATTTTGTGGAAAGATCTCTTAGAGCTTTGCGAGATGGAAACTCCACGTACACATTTTATAGGCTCCATTGTAAGCATGCCTACAGTATCTGTCCCAGAGGGGGTCGCAAAGTATCTCCTAATTGACGGACAACAACGACTTACAACAATTTTCATAATTCTCACATTACTCCGGGATAAGGCCAAGATAGCAGAAAAAATCCAATTTGCAGAAGAAATAAATAACACGCTACTTGTCAATCCATACAAGTCAGACTCAGACCGTTTTAAACTGATACCAACTCAAATCGATAGAGTTACTTATACTAAGCTTATCAATAA
>JAYUZC010000122.1:0-2478 GCA_043752045.1 Bacteroidota bacterium
ACTGAATCATGACGATCCTGCAATTCTTCCTTCAAGTTCACACGGACGAACTCTTGCGTGTTCTCATTGAGAACAAACACAGTCGTGTAGTTACGTGCATAGATATCACGGTTGAAGTCAAGCGTATCGATATCCGCCTGCAAGAAGAGTGGGTAACCAATCGGATGCGGGCCAGTAAAATCGATCTGATACGTCATGATCTTGCTCAAATAAACAGGATCTTTCGAGAAGATATCACGCGTCCAACGATGTAAACCTTTGCGTCCTTTTGAAGGCAAGCCGATATCTGTCGGCAAGCCGAGAGAGAACGCTTCGCTGATAGCAAGACGGCGATCGTTATAATCTACTGTCTTGATGTCTCTACCACGGTCAAACATATCATAGATACGACCTTCCATAAGAAGTGTATCAGGAAGCGGTATGAGTTTTGCAGCATCTGCAAATCCAATTGGTGACGGCGTATAGGTATATGGCTCGTTACGACGAGGCTCATATACGTTCTTATAACAGTCTGAATAAAAATCAATAAAGAATGTATTCTGAACTGCACCAATCGGTATAGCAGGAAGCTTCGTAGCCAAATCTACACCCGTCTCGCCCCAGAAGTTGCCACGCAAGGTGTCAACACCACCGAAACCAGCAGGTCCGTTTGGTGAGCGAAGAATATAACGTGCATTATTATCATAGATGGCATTACCGCGAGAATTGCTTTCATTTGATGGACCAGGACCGTCAAATGAACCCCAGATCGTCGCGCCTGCATTTAAATCACCAGGATTATTCTGGTTAGGAGACTCAAGATCAACCGTTGCACTGTGACGGCTTGTTGCTGTATTATTAGCAATAAGAGTCTGATTCGCCTGTACGTGTAAGAACGTATTGTCCGAATGGATGGCAGAGCCAGTAAATGCTTGGTTCTCCTCGAAGCGGACACGGCTCATAATGAGCGAATCCTTTACAACGAGAGGGTATGCTGACGAGTTGTTGATATCAACAAAAAGTCCACCGCCACGTCCGGTTCTATTGAACGTTCCGAGCGAATCATCACCGGTGGTCGTCCAGTTATCAAGATAACGAGTTAACTCACGAGGATCGAACGGCATCGGAGGAGCGATATTGGTAATCGAAGCTGTCGCCGTTGCACCCAATCCACCACCACCAACTAGCGTCACGTTCGGGGCTACCGTGTAACCTACACCCGGATTTGTCACCGTGATGCTTACGACGGATCCACCTGAGATGTTTGCTACCGCCGTTGCACCTGCACCGTGTATATTGGCACTTGTGATAACGACTGAAGGAGCAGATGAATAGAGACTTCCGCCTGTATTAACCGTAATACCATTTACGGAATTCAAGAACCCAGGGTTTGAAGCATTATACTTATCCTCTACCATGTATCGGTTATAAGCATTAACTCCAGGTCCCGATTGACCCATATTCATGTAGGTAGCACCGCCGTTACCGCCCCATACATAGTTGCGGAGGTATTCAACAGCGAACGAGCTATCGCGTGTACCGATAAAATCAGCACCGCCGCCCGATACGATATTCTTATAGCTCGGCTTGTCGATACGTGCGTTAAGCGGGTTTACAAAATTATCAGCGAACTTTGTACGACGAACCTGATAGTCAGGATTTGAATTCGGATTCAAATAGACAGCGCCACCGGCAAGACCTGAAGCGTTATCTAAGAACTTCACACGCAACTCAACCAAGTCCCATGTGGGATTTGTGTGATTTTGCGGAGCAAGATACCCCGTGATAAATGTGTACCAATTTGTATAGACTGCACCACCTTGACGATAAGCCGTATTCGAGACAAACTCGATCAAGCCAGAATCACGGAGAGTGAATGGCGAGTTAGAAATGATATTTTCACCGTCGATATAAAGAGCAGGTCCGTTCGTCGTATAAGACTGATTTGCCTGCCAATCAAGATGAACTGCTCCACCAAGACCTGCAACGTTCCCTAAGAAACGAGCACGCTTATAGATAGCAAGTCCCGGGCGACGACCGCTAAGCTGCGCCTGCGCTGTTGGTCCTACATAAAGCGGAGTAGGAGCATTTGGCGGCAACCATGATGGATCAGCCGAAGTCTTACTTACAGCGATAGCTCCACCCCATGCATCTGCCTGATCAGGATCATTCGTACGAGCCGTATCTTTATTGAAAGTTGCCAAATGAAGCGTTAATCCTGTGTAATTACCGACGTAGATAGCACCACCACGTGCAGAACCTGCACCCGGATTATATGCTAAACAGCGCTCGAACTGCATCGTATCGGTACGAGCATGGAATAACGTAGGAAGATTAAGTTTTGTACTATTAGGCAAGCCACCGTTACCGGAGAAGCTTGAATCAAGATACCCAAGGAAGCCACCTACCCAGTCAGAGAAGGATGCACCTTCACGAGCTGACATGTGGATAGCACCACCAAGCGTCGTGTTATCATCCCAAATATCACTGTTGCGGCTG
>JAYUZC010000123.1:0-2474 GCA_043752045.1 Bacteroidota bacterium
TTCCTTGCGTCGGTGGGTTCTCGGAGCAGGAGTAGAGACTTCCTATCCCAAGAAAGATGGCAAGAGCCAGAGGCAATGCGGCTGCTTTGAAATGATACCGTTTTGTTGATAGCATGCGTGAATTTCTGCGTATTTATCGAACGCGGGTTCGGGCGTATAAAGTCCCCCCGGATAGGTGCCCATGACCGATGGCGTCAAATGGGGATTTGTGCAATCACCCAAATTTTATCTCGTTATTTTGCAACAGGATAGCGACAATATTTTCCGAGCATCTTGCAAAAGGGAGTTTCATGTGTTATTTTTGCACGGGGAAGTTTGGACATTTCCCTTTTTCTGAGGTAGATTCTATCATATCCGGATTCCTCATTTCGCTTCGCTCCTTTCGGAATGACAGACTGAAAGTCTGTCCTACTGTCCTATAACCATACCGCCACACCTCCATACAACCAGATCTCAAATGTGTAAATTTATAGCACCATCCCAAAACCCAATTCATCATTCCACATTCATAATTCATCATTGCCCCCGGTGTGGTGCACAATTAGTCGGTTGAAAAATAATGGAGTTACGGGGGATAGTTTGGTATTCAATGGGAAGGAGAAACAGAGCGGAGAGGGAGAGATTCGAACTCTCGATAGCATTGCTGCTATAACGGTTTTCGAGACCGCCGCATTCGACCACTCTGCCACCTCTCCGAGATTTTCGGAAGTCGAGCCGTTACAACTTGCTTCGATTCGTACTCGTTCCCCACAAGTATGTTGAAGACATACCCCAAGTTTAGATGAACAAAAATTCACCATGCTGATATATTTAATAGAGTATCATTTCTATGCAGTTATCGTTAGAATACATAGAATAATTACCCTCGATATGAAAATGCGGACATTGATACCTCTTTTTACTCTTGCCATCCTCTTCGGCGGATGTTATACACAGTTGAAGACCACTGACGATAAGTGGGGCTATAGCGGCACGGTTACGAAGACCACTGAAACGACGACTACAACACAAACCGACAGCACTCCGCCGCAAACATCAACAACTTCTACAACGACGACCACAACTACCAAAGCAAGTGGTGACGGCTTATGGGCCGGTAATGAACCAAGTTTGACGGAGCAGTCCCAACTCTCTTCAGGCGGAACGGCCATAAATAATTATTACTATAACGATGACGATTTTTATCGTCCTCGTCCATACTGGCATCGCCCATCGGGCTGGTGGTGGAGACCAAGTATCTCCTTCGGCTTCGGATACGATTGGTGTGATCGCTACTGGGGACACTACCCTTCGTACTACAGCCATTGGAATAATCCATACTATGGTTACCACCATTATGGATACTACCCATATTATGATTGGGGTTACCCTCCATACGTACCGGTGTATTACGCAAATTATGGTTATGGACATGGCGGGTGGAATGGCAATCCAAACGGCGGAAAGAGCCTCGGGGGAAGACCTGTAAAATACGGTCGCATCCCGGGTTCTGATAGACCTCGCGGCACGGCAAATGGTAGAGTAGCAAATCCTGTTAATTCTGCACCAACAGGCGGCACTGCAGTCCGTGGAAGTTCAAAAACTTCACCTGCAAGTGATGCTGTTGTAATAGAAACGGGATCAGTACCCTATGGTAGTTCATCTACTGGCAGAGCATCACGTACTTCAATACCGGTTGAGTCATCAACGACAGGTGTTTTGGAGCAGGATAATGTAGCTTCAAAACCAGTAACGACTACGACAGTTACAACACTACCACGCTCGGTAACGAAGAATACAAAAACCGAAGTAAGTAAAACAAAAACTCGTTCAACATCAACGGATGTGGTCAGATCGAATTCTTCTTCCGACGATTCTGCTACGAAGAAAGAAGTACGTACAACACGAACAAACAATGATGGCGATTCTTATTCTTCGCCTCGTTCGGGCGGCAATTCATCGAGCTCTTCGACCTCAAAACCAAGCTCATCGGGTGGGTCTTCTTCAGGAAGTGGCTCTTCTTCTTCAGGTAGCGGTCGCGCAAGCAGGAAGTAATCACACAGCATACTACTCAATATGAAAAAGTATTTTTACATACTTCTTGCTACTGTTATGCTTTCGCTTCCGGTAGCTTCCGAGGCACAGTCATTAATCGACGGAATTCGTCTCGCTGAGCCACAACTCGGCACCGGGACTCGGTCGCTCAGTATGGGTGGCGCGATGGTCGCAGCAACGAATGACTATACATCACTTGACTGGAACCCTGCTGCACTCACACTACTTCAATTTAGTGAGTTCAGTATATCACTCTGGAGCGGAGCGCATAACTCCGAAGCAAGTTTTTTTGGTGCAACATCAAACAATGATCTGACAAATACGACACTTTCATCAGTTGGTACTGCAATGCCACTACCTACCGAGCGTGGACATTTCGCATTCGGTGTCAGCTATGATAGAGCACAAGATTACACGAATGCCTACTCGTTTAAAGCTGT
>JAYUZC010000124.1:0-2472 GCA_043752045.1 Bacteroidota bacterium
CAACGACAGTGTCGCGTTTATTAACATCAAGAGTAGATTCCGCAAGCTTTACATTGATTGCACCTGTCACTTGCGCTGTATTTCCGGCAAAATCTACGATGTCCATCGTCCAGAGAACAGAGTCGCTTGAACCGGCAGTAATGCTTTCAGATGGAATATTCCAAAGTTGTTCTTTAATTCGCTCGTCGGTAAGTCCGTCAATGCGCTCGATTATCTTATCACCTTGCTTGATAGTTATTTGAAGTGACTTGATACCAGTATCGGAAATGATATCCTGATAGAATGCAATGCGCGGCGGGGTAGCAGTGCGTTCTATCCGTTTTGTCTCAAGCGGGTCAAGTATCTTTGGAAATGACGTGCTTATCTCAACTCTTCTGTTTTCTGCCTGACCCGTTAATGTATTATCATCCGATGGCTGCTCCGGCAATCCCTTGCTCTTCATACGGATGCGGGATGAAGAGATACCCCACACATTTTGCAAGTAGTTTGCAACATTCTGTGCGCGTTGCATTGCAAGGTTATCTTCACTAAGTGAATCACCATCCGAGTGAAGACTCTTTGTCCCTGTTAAGGTTATCTTTGCTTGTGGTTCAGATTGTAATCGTTTACCGATGATGTTCAAGATGCTATAGTGTATCTCAAGTGCATTTTCGGTATTGAACATTGAGTAGTTAAAGCCGCGTGTGCCTGATGCTGTTATCTTCTGATAGCGAGAAGGTATTTCCTCTTTACCGTCATCAAAGAATACGTAGTTGAGTGTCGGCGCAAGGTCTGTGACGCGAACATTCTGTATTGAGACGACAGGTTCAGGTACTTCCTCGCCGCCGCTTGTAATACCAACTGCTCTGACATTGACGCGAAGTACACTCTTATCAGGTTCGCGAATGGCAACAGGTTTTTCAGCAGGCGGGGTAGTCGGAAGCTCCGGCGGAATCGGCGGGATATAGAGTTCTTCTTTTTTATCAAGTGCAATCGATAGCTGCGCTCCGCCTGCGATAGTCCATGTCTTATAACTTGAACCGCCTGTTTCGGAGATAGCTGTTAGCGGAATACTTGCATTGATCCTTGGCGAGAACATTACCTTATCAGAAAGAGGGAAGTCATAGCCGATTCCTGTTTCAAGTGTAAGGAGGAATGAGTTGACCGACATCTCATCACTCTCAAGTTCAAGCGTCGAGAGGTTGTTCGATGTATAGACAGCATCGGGTGTCAGTAGATGTTCCGTCTTCGTATAACCATGCGATGCGAAAAATCCGAATGATAATCCGGCATCGAAACGGAGCCGTTCAATCGGTCGCCATCCGGCTGATGCTCCGAAAGCTATCGTCGAGATGTTCGTCTGGTAAACTCGTTCGCGGTCAATGCGAACTGTATCACCTGCACCAATATCAAATGCATGTTCTAAGTTGAAGGGGTTCGTTGTAAAGCTGCTTGATAGGTTATGATACGACAAACTTGGGATGAACGAGAAGCTGCTTGCTCCAAACGGTATCTCACCGAAAACACCAAGTGATAACCCCGGCGCTGCGCCTTGCTCGAAGACACCGCAGAATTCCTGACCATTAAATTCTTCGATATGAGTGCTTGAGATGTTCGTACCATAAAGTCCGCTGATACCAAGACGAGCTGGTTTATCCTTCTTGGAAAGCAATGCGATCTGCGAGAAAGAGGATGACGCGAGTATAAGTAATAGAGACACTACATACCCGAAACGGGAGGTCGCTCGTGAAGGGCTGTGTGTTTTGGTACCAAACATGACACTCAGGATAGGGCTGCGTCAAGAAGCAGCATATTTCTCTACTATAACAATAAGTTATGCGAGGAGAAAGTTCACGTTTGCACCACCTTCGCTTTTTACCGAAACGGGGCGGGCAACATGCCCACCCCATCTCGTACTAACGAAGGATCATGTGAATGAAAGAATCATTTTACCTCGCTCGGCTTGCGGATAACCACCTTACTCTTGACATCAGGTGATACGCCATTCGTATTGACGACTGGTGTCGTCTCCGCGGGCTTCGTATCTGTTACTGCCTGCTTCGCAGGTGTTGCTGTTCTTGCTACGCTCGTCTGCTTCGTTTGCGCAGGTGATACGTTGTACTGAATTTCCGGAATGTTAATGCTCGGTACCTGCTTTGGTGCGGGCTGCACTATCCGCTGTTCGTTCTTTACCGGAGCTGCCACGTCAGTGTTCGTCGGGAGCACTGCATACGTTGCTAATCCACCTGCGACGACACCTGCAACAAGCATCGTGTATGGTTTCGTAATGAATCCTCTCACGTTCTGCATGAAGGTCGGCGCGGCGATCGCTTCATCGGTCGTTGCCGTGAGCATTGCCGATAAGCCGAGTGCGGCAAGGGTTCGCTCGCGGACAAGTCCTGTACCACCTAAAATATCTTTATCAAACTTGATCGCTTTGAGCAGTTCAAGCTGTGAACGGAACGCCATCCGCATATCGTCGCGTGCGGCGAC
>JAYUZC010000125.1:0-2470 GCA_043752045.1 Bacteroidota bacterium
ATCGTCTTCGCGAAAAAACATTTCTACAAGATAACGGCTTTCCCGTTACACCTTTCTGCCGCATCTCGTCGAATGATGATATTGATAGTGCGATACACACCCTTGGCATTCCCTCTATCATAAAGACAGCAGGATTTGGTTATGATGGCAAGGGTCAGAAGAAGATAACTTCACGAGATGATCTTCAGTCCGCCTTTGAATCATTCAACGGACAGGAAGCAATACTCGAAGCATTTGTGAATTTCGAGAGAGAAGTATCTGTCGTAGCGGCACGAAGCGCAAACGGAGACTTTGCACACTTCGGAACAGTTTGGAATATTCATACGAATCATATTCTCGATACGACCTACGCACCTGCTCCGATACCTGATTCTCTTCGCGATGAAGCTATTGAGTTAGCTCGCGGCATCATGGAGTCTCTTGGCTGCATTGGGATACTTTGCATTGAGATGTTCGTCACAACTAACGGTAAACTCATCGTCAACGAACTTGCACCGCGACCGCATAACTCTGGACATTGGACGATTGATGGATGTATCACGAACCAATTTGAACAGCAAGTACGAGCTGTCTGCGGCTTACCGCTTGGAAGTACCGAACAACTTCGCCCAACAGCAATGGTCAATATCCTCGGTGATATTTGGAATGACGACGAACCGGATTGGAATAAACTTCTGAAAGACCCGAACGTTAAACTTCATCTCTACGGTAAAGCCGAAGCAAGAAAAGGCAGAAAGATGGGGCATGTGAATATCATTGGTGATTCGACGGAAGCAGTTGAAGCATCAATCAAACGAGCGAAACAAGTATTACGAATAGCATGAAAGCTACATTATTATCAGAGCCGCAATATGGCGGAGTTCTAACGGAGTTTTTCTCGGCGCATCCGACACTTGAGTTGGTTACGTCCGGTGCAGAGCTAGTCATTGATACGCTCTTCTTCGACCTCGAAGAGAAGTACACAAATCTTCGCTCCTTTGAATCGAAAGATGCTATTCTCATCACGAATACACTCACTGCTCCGGCAACGGCAATAGCAAGAAATGTTACGGGATATAAGAGAGTCATCGGGATACCGATGCTACCGAGCGAACTTGCCTCGCAAAAAGCGATTGAGTATTCTATTCCGCTTCAACATGAAGACGTCTCGTCGAATAAAGAGATGTTAAAATCACTCTTTAAAAAAGATATTGAGAATATAGGCGACTCTGTTGCAGGCATATTTCCGCGCACGTTATCAATGATCATCAACGAAGCTGCCTTTGCAGTCCAAGAGGGTGTTGCAACCAGCGCAGATATAGACCAAGCAATGAAGTTCGGCACGAACTACCCGAAAGGACCGCTTGCATGGTGCGATGAGATTGGAGCATATACAATCTGTGCAATACTCGAAGCATTACAGGTTGAGTATGGACATGAACGGTATCGAATCGCTCCGCTTCTGAGACTCAACGCAGAAGCAGGCAAGAAATTCTATTGATATTTTATTGATTAACAAAAGGAAAACGTATGACAAAGGCATTTTTAGGATTGGGATTACTTGGCTCGAACTTCGTCAGAGCGATGAGAAAACGTGGCGAAGAGGTGAACGTGTGGAATAGAACTCTGTCTAGGGCAACAGCACTTGAAGAAATCGGCGCAAAAGCATTTGCTACTGCTGCCGAAGGTGTCAAAGGAGCACGGCTAGTTCATATCTGTGTCTCTGATGATGCGGCAGTTGATATCATTCTTGAGCAAGCATCACCAGGATTTGAAAAAGATGTTATCATCATAGACCACACAACAACATCTGCGACACTGACAAAAGAACGAGTTGAATACTGGAAATCAAAAGGTGTAACCTACATTCATGCCCCTGTCTTCATGGGACCAATGAATGCACTTGAAGGAACCGGCATGATGCTTGTTTCAGGTGATGCGTCAGTCGTTAAGGAGATTGAACCCGATCTACTGAAAATGACAGGTACATTGCAGAACCTCGGCGAAGACACAGACAAAGCAGCTGCCTACAAGCTACTCGGTAATCACATGTTCCTTGCTATTTCAGCAGGAATTACCGATACGTTTACTCTCGGAAAGTCAATGGGCATTGAAACAGAGGAGATTGTTGATTTTATCGAGAACATGAGTTCTACCCCGATGAAGGCAAGAGTTGCACGTCTGATGATGAAGAACTACGATTCGCCAACATGGGAATTACTCATGGCTCGCAAAGATGCCCGCCTCATGCAAGAAGAAGCTGAACGAGCTAATACGCCACTCATGGTAATGCCTGCACTTGGAAGAGTGATGGATGGTTTCATTGCTGATGGTGAAGGTGGAAAAGATTGGACAATTTTTAGCAAAGAAGCCGTTTCATAAAATATGCCTTTCAAAAGTATTACGCCCATCTTACCCGCAACTGACATCACGAGAGCTTCAGAGTTCTACAAGAACATCCTTGGTTTCGAGGGAAGTGTATTCACGGCTC
>JAYUZC010000126.1:0-6462 GCA_043752045.1 Bacteroidota bacterium
TTTTTGGCGAACAGGCTGGATCATATACTTCCCCCTTATCATTTTTCCAATGTTACTCCCTTATTTTGGTGTCACACAATCTCACGACCATATCAAACGAGAGCTTAAGAAGACGATAGATGTAAAAGGCAGTGTCATTATCCATTGCACTGATAGCACTTTTACAAAAGACGAGCTTACATTGCTTCAATACCAATGCTCACTGTATTGTGATTCCATTCGTTCTTTCTATGGCATCAAAGATAAGCGACTAACACATCTATATATCTACCCATCCAATGAGCAGATGAAGAAGTTCGTCGGCACTGCAAATGCAAGCATTGCAAAGCCATGGATGAACGAGCTTCATATCGCAAAAGAGAATCTCGGCTCACTTAAACATGAGCTTGTACATACGCTCCTCGCACCATACGGCAACTTCCCTTTCGATATTAGCTGGAGCACGGGGCTTACCGAAGGTGCCGCTGTTGCCGTTGAAGAGAACTATGACGGTATTCGTGATTGTGATGAATATGCAGCGAGTATCTTACAACTTGGGCTGGCAAAAGGTGTGAAAGACATCATGTCATTCACAGGTTTTGCGGCGCAGGTATCGGGCAAGAGCTATACACTTGCGGGGTCATTCAGTAAATATCTCATAAAACAATACGAAAGTGATAAATTTCTTTTGCTTTACAATACGAGAGATTATGATAGTATCTATGGAAAAACGGTTGAAGCATTAGAGGGCGAGTGGATTACATCTCTTAGACCACTTCAAACACCGATGGATAAGTACGATTCTCTCCGCATTCGTTTCTACTTTGACCGTACATCTATCATCAACGAACCATGCCTACGCAAGATAGGGCGAAAGATGAAAGAAGCAGGCAAATTCTTCGAAGAGAAAAGATATTCTGAAGCGGACGCAATATATGATGAAGTAGCGCATGAGACCGATCGTCTTGACGCTATTCGGGGAAGAGTCTTCTGTCAATTGCGATTGAACAATCCCGGAGCAGCTTTGAAGATTCTTGAGACCCTTCCCTCTGCAAAAACTACACAAAACATAGCTGCACTACACAATCTACGTGGTGATTGCATTTTCCTTGCAACTGGTGATACTTCGAGAGCGAAAGTGGAATGGATGGAAGCGATGAAATTAGAGCTAAGCGAACGTGCGGTTATTTCCGGCTATATTCGGTATTTCTTTTTAGCAAACATCTCTTTAGAACAGGCACAAACCTACCTCTTGAAACTCTATTCATCAAAGAACGATGATGAACAGACTTTGGATTGGGTAGAAAACAGTAAAAATCTTGATGCAGGATTGGAGTTTGTACTCGCAAAGCAAGTATTATTGTTTACTACTAACGAGGAGAAAGGTCATCTGAACAAAGCACTCATAACTGCAAAGACGTGGAGTATGCCGAGCGGCGCCGCTTTCCAACCAAACCGAGCTTCAAAGATAGTCGCAAACAGACTACAGAAATTTATAGATATTGCAGAGCCCGCCTTAACGCCTACACAGCCGCTACTCTCCCCTGAAAAGAGTCAATGATCTCTTTGATGAATTCTTCTACAACTGACTGTCGTATCGAGATTCGCATCTCGACCGTGTTCGAGTAAATGCTCTCTAACTTCTCTGCCCCGTACTTCGCTATCATCCGCTCGACACCCGACATATCATCGAAGCAGTAGTTGAGTCGTAACTCTTTCATGTGATAGATCGTCTTTATCTGGGCATCTTCGACTGCAAGCTTCGCCGCATCGGCGTATGCTCTTGCCAAGCCACCTGTGCCGAGCTTTGTACCGCCGAAGTATCTCGTTACGATACATAGCACATTCGTGAGCTTTGCACCTTCTATGACCATCAGTATCGGCTTGCCGGCTGTGCCGGAGGGTTCGCCGTCATCGGCGGCGCGGACCTGCTCTGCATTTGCACCAAAACGGAAAGCGTAACAATGATGCGATGCGTCGTAGAACTCCTTGCGGATTCTCTCAAGGTATGATTCTATCTCTTCTTTTGTTGAGACATGGTAGAAATCAGCAATGAAGCGCGAACCGACGACCTTCAGCTCTGCGGCGCGGAGAGGTTTGGCGATAGTCAGGTAAAAATCTGTTTGCGACATTGCATTACCGCAACATTATTTTGCGTAGTTTAGTGATAAACAGTAGAGACGTATGAATATAGGAATTACATGTTACCCGACCTACGGCGGTTCGGGGATAGTTGCTACCGAGCTTGGCAAGTCGCTTGCACAGCGCGGACACAAGGTGCATTTTATCACTTATGCACTCCCAATGCGTTTGACAGGTATCGGCTCGAATGCCGGCTCAATTGATTACATTGATAACATCTTCTACCATGAAGTAGAGATGTCGAGCTATCCGCTCTTCGAGTTTCCGCTCTACGAAATGGCGCTTGCAAGTAAGATGGTCGAGGTAACACGCTACGAAAAGCTTGACCTCATCCATGCACATTACGCTATTCCTCACGCATCAGCTGCACTAACTGCAAAGAATATCTTGGGTTGCGATATGAAGATCGTTACGACGCTTCACGGCACAGACATCACACTCGTCGGACTCGAGCCGAGCTTCGAGCCGCTCATGAAGTATTCCATCGAACGCTCCGATGCTGTTACTTCCGTTTCTGAATTCTTGAAGCGCGAGACGATAGAAAACTACGGCGTCAATAAAGAGATTACAGCGATACCGAACTTCATTGATACCGATGTTTTCCGTCCTATCGATAGTCGCCAGCTTCGCCGCTTGCTTGCGCCGAATGGTGAGAAGATACTCGTACACGTCTCGAACTTCCGAGCCGTCAAACGTGTGACCGATGCGATAAAAGCATTCAAACAAGTTCTTGATAAAGGCATCAAAGCAAAATTCCTGCTTGTAGGCGACGGACCTGACCGCTCCGAGTGCGAACTCCTCGCACGCGAACTCGGCATCTGGCAACAGACTCGTTTCCTCGGCAAACAATCAGACCTCGCTGCAATTCTATCTGCATCAGATGTTTTCATCATACCATCAGGCAATGAAAGCTTCGGACTTGCAGCCCTTGAAGCAATGGCATGTGGCGTGCCCGTCATCTCAAGTGACATCGGTGGACTAACAGAAGTGAATGTGGATGCGGTAACAGGTTATGTCGTAAAGACAGGCGATGTGAACGCATTAGCAGAACGCTTGGACAAACTTTTCACCGAAGAACCACTCCGCAAACAAATGGGTGCCGCCGCACTCGCCCATGCAATAGGTAACTTCACCAAAGAACAGCTCGTCCCGAAATACGAGGAAGTGTACGAGCAAGCGATGAGGGGATAAGAGAATCAATTTGACGGAAGCTTCTCTGCCTTCTCATCTTCTTGGGAGCTATGTGAGATGAAGATATCAGCCATGCGCTTGCTCTTGAAATTTTTCCACCATCTGCCTTACTTCTTCGTATTCTATAGTGCCAGCAAGTGACAAGACCCCCTCTTTGTCATTCGTTAGGAAATCCCCAACATTTCTGTAGCCAGCTTCTATTGCAGACCTGATCGTCGCAAGCGCCTCTTTCTTTTTGTCGAGTAATCCTAACAAGCATGCTGTATTATTCAAAGTAAATCCATCATGTGATTTTTTAAGCTCTTGGGCAATCGTATATGCAGCTTCGTGATCCCCACTATAGAAATAAAATATAGCACACCGCATGCGACTTACCTCATCATCAGGATGCAGCTTGAGGTGGCGTGTTTCAAGCGGTAAGCCGACGAGCGCCCATGACCTGCATTTCTCAACATCATTTAGATTATAACATGCAATGCAAAGGTTAAACAAATTCACCCGATACTCTGGTTTGAGCTTGCATGCTTCTTCGTATAGACCTATTGCTTTTGCGTGCTGTCCGGTCTCAGCATAAAATATTCCCAGTGTGGAATGACTCTGGATATTCTGCGGTGCCTTGTTGACGAATTCGCGAGCAATAGCTTCAGCCTCTGCGAGTTTCCCCTGTAACTGATATATGAAGCAGAGGGGTGAATAGACAGCATAGAGCGTAGGATTTAACAGTAATGCTTTAGCGCAAAGGGCTTCAGCTTCTTCAAGCTGTTCTACATTTCTCTCATAGTATTTATTAATACTAGCAAGACAAGTAGCTTTGAATTCATATGCATGTCCATACTCTGGATCTAATGCTATTGCATCAGTTAAGAGTTTGCTCGCATTGGTAATTCCCTCTTTTGTGTTAAGGTGAAAGTATTCGTCCGCTCTGACATATAGTTCATATGCCTCTGGATTTTCTGTCCCGTGCTTTTCGAGCTGTGATTGTTCCTCCGTAGTTAAATGGAGCTTCAAGCCCTCGACAACTTTCTTCGCCACCTGCTCTTGTATATCAAAAATATCGTTCATCGTACCTTTGAGCGAATCCTGCCAAAGGTGGTCGCCGGTCTCTATATCAAGTAGTGAAGATGTTATCTTAATTTGATCACCGAACTTACGTACAGAACCCTGTATAAAATATCGGACTGACATCTCTTTTGCATACACAGTGAGATGACCGATATATTTCTTATACTCCTTTGTCGTTTGTTGGTCAGTTACTTTTAATGACTTCACATTCGAGAGTGCTGATATGAGTTCAGTCGCAAGGCCATCAGCGAACCACCCGTTATCTGCCGTCGGTGAAAGGTCTTCAAACGGTAGTATCATCAAGCTTTTGCGAGAGTCGGTCTCCTTAATGAGCTTCATCGTCGGAGCTTGCGTTGCTTCGAAACCAAGTTTGCCAAGCGTTCGGATAATGGCATCAATGTTCGTCATCGGTGCACGCTGTATGCCGGCGAGGTGATATTGCAGATCGCGTGATAATGTGACAGGCTCTAGATCGAGCGGTAATATCTTTTTATTTTTCTCGAATGCAAGTGCAACTTCGCGAACTACGTTTTTCGATTCAACTGAAGAAGGACTTAACAGAACGACCAATGCTTTGCAGTTATCAATGGCATCGACAATTTCTCCTGACCAACTCGTAGCCACATCAATGCCGGATTGATCAATCCACACAGATAACCCCGCCGAAGCAAGCAGCTCAGTAAGCTGCTCCGCCTGCACACGGTCTTTCGACGAGTAGGAGATGAAGATATCAGCCATGCTGCTTCGCCCTTTCCTCAAATGCTTGCTTTACACGGATGAAGCCTTCGTGATCGCGGATGGAATCGAATTCCGATTCGTTGAGCCATTCAGGATAAACGGAGCTAAATTCCTTCGTCAAAAGCCGCTCGAGCATGTTAATCGCACGCTCCGGCTGACCTACGCGCGTTGCAAGTTCGGCAATATTACGGAAGGAGTAGTCGAGCTTTACATGATCGTCAGGAATAAAATCAAGGTGACGTCGTGCCTCGTCGAGTCTCCCGAGGAACGCGAGCAGGAGACCATAGGTGATGACTGCATCGTCATCTTCCGGAACGGTCTTCATCCTTTTCTCAAAGAGTGGCAAACACCGCTGCGAGTACGCGACTTTAAGATCGTCCCGGTTGAGCTGCCACGCAAGGCCGATGAGTTCTCTTGCCCAAGGGTATCCTTCGGGATTTATCTCAAGTACTTTTTCGTACACCGCAACAGCTTCTTCATACCGGCCCTCGATTGCATAAAAATGAGCGAGCGAACTGTGTCGAAGGTAGTCGTCGGAGTTCACTCGAATATTCTCCAGATGCAATGCGAGTGCTTTCTGCGAATCTCCACGTGCCCATGCAAGCAGCGCCTGTCCACCAAGAATACGCCAGTCATCGACAGCGGAGATCGTTCGTCCGGCCTGTGCGATCAGTTGCTCGGCTTCATCGAGGAATTTCGGATCCTGCTGGTAGTCATGATAATAGGCGATCAGAATGATCGCACGGCGAAGTCTGGCCCGATCGAAGTGAGGGTCAAGCTCTAACGCCTGGCCGACTGCCTTCAATGCATACTCCGTGTCCACCTTCGAGCTACGTCCAAAAAACTCTTCCGCTTTCAGGTACATTTCATACGCTTCGGCATTCTCTGTTTCTCGCGTGGAAAGCTTTTCTTTTTCCGCTGCAGGGAGATGAATTTTCAAGCCATCCACAACCTTTTTTGCAACTTCTTCCTGCATATCGAAGATGTCGCTCATCGTCCCCTTATGAGCAATCTGCCATAGGTGATCGCCCGTCTCTATATCGAGTAGGGAGCAGGATATCTTTATCTGGTCGCCAAACTTCCGCACATCGCCCTGCAGGAAGTACCGAATGTGCATCTCTTTTGCGTATGACGCAAGATGTCCGTTGTACGACTTGTATTCTTTCGTTGTTTGTTTATCGGTCAGCCGAAGCGATTTTATAGGAGAAAGAGAATCGATGAGTTCCGTAACAATGCCATCGGCGAACCAGGCATTATCTCCCGTCGGCGAGAGATCCTGAAATGGTAGGATCATCAAACTCTTGCGAGAGTCGGTTTCTTTGACAATTTTGAGTGTCGGAGCTTGCGTTG
>JAYUZC010000127.1:0-2458 GCA_043752045.1 Bacteroidota bacterium
GGTTGCCGGTGAGCGGTAAATTATTTTATTCCGTCGGCTGCCATTGGCGCAGGTCCTTATACGCTTTACTGGATTGGCATCAACGGTACAGACGAAGAAGGGCAAGGCGATGATGTTTTTATGCAGGCAAAAAGTGCGAAGACAGGTGAAATCATACGTCGGACTGTTCGTTCGTTTAAAGGAAAAAATTCTTCGATCGAGTTTATGTTGAAAATTACAGGGCTTGATCCGGAACGAGATACCGTATTTTTCGATCTGACAGATGGTGAGGCTACTCTTTACAAAGACCAGTGGAAACTTCGCTCATGGGTTCGAGGACGTCTCGACTTAACCGATGCAGATAAGCAGCGAATTTTTACCGACGAGATAGAGCGTTTCTTCAAGGGATCGCACTTTATTGAGTTTGATTCTCTTGCCACTCGTCCCGATCTACGCGGGCTGATAGTCACAGGTCATCCGAATCTACCTCGTGAGCTTGCTAAAAAAGAGATCGAGATATTTACCTATGATAACGGCACAGCAAGCGTAGCAATTCTTTGGGATGCGAAACGCAAACGTATCATGAACGTAGAGATGGGGAAATGATAAAACTATTTGTCCTTCTCTTCCTCTTTTTCCCTTTGGCAAGCTTTGCTCAAGACTTTGTTGATACTGTCGTTAAAGAACCGAAGCTTGGCTCTGTTCTTCGGACTGTACGTCCGTATGATATCTTTGGTGATACCACGAAGGAAGTCTTGCAGATAGAAACTTCGAAAGCGAAACGTGTTGATGATATCGTTGTCAAATTCGGTGTGTATTCCGGTCGTAAGCTTATCTATTCGGACAAATGGAAAGCAAAGGATTACTTTGACCCGAAAGATAAACTCGCTGATTCTGTGAAGTGGCGTCGGCTTCGGAGAATTATGACATACTTCTTCTCGATTCAGAATTTTACTTCATCGAGTGACAGCACTATCATCGAGTCGCTTGCACTTCTTGACCGAGTTGATATTAAAGTAAACTCAACCGAAGAGAAGGAATTCCTTGCCACTCCTCATACGATATTCTCCGTCTATGCAGGCAGAGATAAGCTCTATGGTATAACGTATTTGGAATCGAAGAAGAAGTTTGTCATTGTTTGGCGTAATTAGCAATGAAACCCTTTTAGTGCAATCTTTATTATACTTTACATGACAAACACATTTACAGCCATATACGAAAAGCGCGGTGATATATATATAGGGTATGTTGAAGAACTGCCCGGGGCAAATACACAAGGCGAAACACTTGAAGAGGTAAAAGCCAACCTGAAGGAAGCGGTCGAACTCATTTTGCTATCGAATAGACAGTTAGCTGAAAGCCGATAATACTAAATTTACACCAAGTCTCCAAGACACAAAGGTCACCAAGGGAAGAGGTTAAGGGACGAATCCGATACTGATATTGTTTACCACGCCGATTAATTTTCATTATTCTATGCCAACCCCAGTTATCTTATCCGGCGCTCGTACCCCGATCGGTACTCTCTCCGGCGCGCTTGGCGAGCTTGCGGCTCCGAAGCTTGGTTCTGTTGCGATTAAAGGAGCTCTTGCCAGATCAGGCGTGAAGCCGGAATCAGTCAATGAAGTGTTTATGGGCAATGTCCTGACTGGCGGTGTCGGCCAAGCCCCGGCTCGTCAGGCAGCTATCTATGCCGGTATTCCTGATTCTGTACCTGCTTCTACGATCAATAAAGTTTGCGGTTCTGGGATGAAGGCAGTCATTACCGGTACACAAACTATTTTGCTCGGTGATAACAACATCGTTGTTGCAGGCGGAATGGAGTCTATGACCAATGCTCCGTATATTTTGCCGAAGGCAAGAGGCGGGTATCGGATGGGTAATGGTGTTCTTGTTGATTCGATGATTCATGACGGACTTTGGGACCCTTATGGCAACGTCCACATGGGTAACTGCGGTGAGCTTTGTGCTCGTGAATTGAACTTCACCCGCGAAGCACAGGATGAATTCGCGATTCGCAGTTTCAAACTTGCCAACGAAGCGATGGACAACGGATACTTCGCAGATGATATAGTCGGCGTTGAAGTAGCAAAGGGCAAAGAGATGGTAATGGTGACCGAAGATGAAGGTCCGCGTAAAGTTCGATACGATAAGATACCGACTCTCAAACCTGTCTTTGATAAGAATGGTACAATAACTGCCGCCAATGCAAGTTCAATTAATGACGGCGCTGCCGCTCTTGTTCTTTCGAGCGAAGAGTATGCAAAAGCTAATGGACTGACTGCAACGGCGAAGATAATCGCATATTCAAGTTTTGCACAGGCACCGGAGTGGTTTACTACTTCACCAGTCAACTCTATCGAGATGGTACTTGCTAAGGCGAACATGAAGATAGGCGACATTGACCTCTTCGAGATAAACGAAGCGTTCGCTGTGGTACCGATGACAGTCGAGAAAAATCTTGGCGTCCCGCGCGAGA
>JAYUZC010000128.1:0-6436 GCA_043752045.1 Bacteroidota bacterium
CCTTAGGTATGCGTTTAACGAACTTGAGCTATGATCTCCAGAAGGAGAAGAACGAGATGATACAAAATGGGGTTGATTTAGATGGACTTGGTTGGTCAAAAAATTTAGATGCTACGTTCAATAGTCAAAACCTTGATGCAGTATTAGGTATTTATTTCCACTTCTAAAAAGAAGGAGGAGCAGAAAATGAAAACGACGTTACTTACATTGTTACTCGGTGCAGCTCTTATCGGATGCACAGCGCAAAGCTCTACCGATGCCCCGCAGACGGTAGCGGTTGCTGACGAGTATTTCTTCCCGCAGACGAACGGACTTCAGTACACCTACTCCGATTACTCCACTGCAACACCTGATACAACTACGTATCAAGTTATTGTGAATGCACAGTACGGCAGTTACACAAAACTTCAGAAGCAAGACCCGAACGTACCGAGCACTGACGTTCTCTACTTCTACAAAACAAAAACGAATTCAGATGGTATCATGCAATGCCTGATGTCACGTTTGCAGGATGGCTCTGATGGTATCGTTGCATTGCAGGGATTACTGGAAGTTGGTTCGTCGTGGTTTGCAGATGATGCAAAGACAATCGAAGCAACAGTGATGGGACGATATGACACCTATATTCTGCCCGGACATGAGCAGACATATCAGGATGTAGTTGTTGTAAAGTATGTCGATAAGACAAAGAGCAGCGATGTGTATGAAGTACGGTACTTTGCAAAAGAGTATGGTCTTATCTTAGAGAGAACGATCATTGGTCAACTTTCTGAGATATCAAATCTTCAACTTATCTCGCGTACAAAAGTATCTACATCTGATGGCGGAGGTAAAGACCCGAGCCGTTGGTACGATAGAAACGCTCGGTACATCATGGCACCCAGAGTAGATGTCGAAGACGACAAGTAATTGAAATAGCAGTAGTTAATGAAGCGAGTCCCGAAAGTGACTCGCTTTTTTATTACCCTCAAATAGCACTAAATAGGCATGAAAATTGTACTACTTACACCTATTGTATGGATTTTATAACAGGTCAAGGAAACATTGATGAAAACAAATAAAGTAATTATAGCCCTCATATTTTTCTTCGTTGCAAGCGGCGCCGTGTATTTATTGGCGAACACTACCTCGAAGGAAACAACAGAGATGGTCCAGAATCAGGATAACAGCGCAGCACCGGATTTCACCCTCCCAGATATCAACGGTCTCAGTGTAAGATTATCCGAGCTTAAAGGCAAGGTAGTTGCACTCAACTTTTGGGCTACATGGTGCGGTCCGTGCAGAAAAGAGATACCTGATTTTATTGAACTTCAGAACATGTACGGCAAAGACGGTCTTCAGTTTGTCGGTATTGCACTTGATGAAGGTGGGGTAGGAGTTGTCAAGCCATACGCGGATAAGATGAAAGTGAACTATCCAATTCTTATAGGTAATGAAGCTGTAACGACATCATACGGCGGCATGAATGCCATCCCTGTTACCATACTGATCGATAAAAAAGGTAACATGCGCGGCAAATTTGTTGGGATGCGTACTAAGGCAGTCATGGAGTCGCTCATCCTCCCACTTCTCAAAGAAAAATAAGACATTTGAAGAGCTAAGAGTATAACACGTGGGACTATTCGGAGCGTCAATAAATTCGGTACGTCGTTTTCTTCGTAAGGAGAAATGGCGTCGGTCGAAGACGATACGAATATCAATAGCTATAGCTCTGACGCTTGTTCTCGCTGCGCTTTTCCCGCAGGGCCAGTCGCAGCAAAGTGTAACTGGGTATTCTGTCGGTTCACTTTGGACGAGTGCTGATGTCATTGCTCCTTTCTCTTTCCCTCTAGAGAAAGAACAGTCGCGTTACAACAGTGATGTCCGAAAAGCATTAGAGCAATACTATCCTGTTTATATAGTAGACTCAAACGCACGTACCTCAACGAAAGACTCAGTTGCCGAAAAACTCCGTAGTGTATTTGCTTCACTTCACACCTCAGATGACATTGTACGTAGTAAGGGATTATCTGAAAGCGAGATCGCTGTGCTTCGTGAGTATATTGGATCGACAAAAACCGCACCTTCGGAGATAGAGAATGAGCTTGTCGTTGCGCTTTCGGAAATAATCACTAAAGTAACTGACACATTACTTATTACTACCGCGATTCCTGAAGAGATCGCTCGCTCGGCGAATAGTAAGATATCATTACGAAAAAGTGTAACTGCCGAGACAATACTTCCAGCGTCACTTTTAGTTTCGACAGATGAGCTCGTCAATCGTTTGCAATCGGTCTTCGAGCAAAAGCTTCGGCTTCAGCCCGATATCAGAAATGCAATTGCAAAGATCGCAGCATCGGTAGTTATGCCGAACGCTCTTTATAGTCCAGAGCAAAGTGAAGAATCACGTGATGCGCTTATCAAACGTGTCCCTCGAACCGACGGAATTGTAAGTGAAGGGCATCTGATCATTGCAAAAGGTGAGGTAATTACGGCTGCCGCAAAAGCATCGCTTGAGTCACTTGCCGAAGCACGCATCCAGCGTGGCGGCACAGGCACGATGATTGGGAGAGTACTAGGCACAATCGGTCACGCGGCAATTATCGTTATGCTATTTGTATTGTATGTAAAATTTATCCGTAGAAAGATATATAAAGACAATGCGCAACTTCTGCTAATTTCTCTGATACTTATTTTTCCGGCACTGCTTGCGTTTTTATCAGTACAAGTTCATACGCGTTTCCCATTAGAGTATCTCATCCTGATTCCCGTTTCTTCGATGCTCTTGACCATTCTGTTTGATTCGCGTACAGGATTTTATGGGACAGTTATCGTTGCATTGCTTGTGGCAGGTATCAGAGGTAATGACTATAATGTTGCTCTTGCAGGATTGTCCGCGGGTGCGTTTGCTGCTTATACCGTGCGCGATCTACGCAGCCGTTCGCAGCTTTTCCAAAGTATCGGTTATATATTCCTCGGGTATTTCATTGCTATAAGCGCGCTATCATTCGAGCGCGGCGCACCGCTGGGCGAAATAGGTTTTGAACTTGCACTCGCGGCAGGCAACGCACTACTCTCGCCGGTACTTACATTTGCGCTCGTCTATGCAGTTGAAGGTTTGTTCAATACTGCCTCTGACCTAAAGCTAACGGAGTATGATAATATCAATCATCCCTTGATGAGAACGCTTGCCGATGAAGCACCCGGCACCTACCACCATACAATGCTTGTCTCACAGCTCGGGGAGAATGCAGCTATTGCTATCGGTGCAAATGCATTACTGACGAAAGTCGGAGCATACTTTCATGACATTGGGAAGGTTGCACAGCCGCATGACTTTATCGAAAATCAGATAGCTGACCATGGAAATATTCATGATTCTATTTCTGCCGCTGAAAGTGTAAAGCGAGTGCGAGACCATGTAACTCGCGGAGTAACACTTGCAGAAAACTATCATCTGCCGGAGAAGATCATCGATTTTATTCCGATGCATCACGGTACACTTCGCATCTCGTTCTTCTATCAGCGCGCGCTTGAATCTATGACAGCAGGCGGTGTGCTCAATGATGCTGCGTTCCGTTATCCCGGTCCGAAACCAAATACGAAAGAGACTGCAATCGTTATGCTTGCAGATGCTTCGGAAGCAATTGCACGGACAATGGCACTTCGCGCCGAAGAGCCGACGACGGAAATGCTTGAAGAAGAGCTTCACAATCTTTTCCAGAAGCGTATTGCTGACGGACAGCTTGATGAATGTGACCTGACACTCCACGATCTTGTCATCATCCGCTCTGTCTTTGCGCGTCTTCTAATCGGGACGTTCCACTCGCGTATCAATTATCCGACTACTGCAAAAGTACCAACCGCGAATACTCTTTCGTGATGGATCATCTCACTCGCGATTACCTTTCTCACCTCAAACTCGAACGCGGACTATCGGGAAATTCTCTCGACGCATATAAACATGACATCGAACGGCTCTCTGCATTTCTTTCATCACACAGTAAGTCGTATGAGACTGCGAAGACATCAGACCTTCAACAACTCATCAAAGAACTATCAGAAGTAGGGCTAGAACGGACAAGCATTGCTCGTATTTTCTCAGGCATACGTGGTTTCTATAAATTCCTCATCACCGAACAAGTATTAGAGAATGACCCGACGGAATCACTTGAGCTGAAAGCTCCGCGACGCAAGCCGCCGGAAGTACTATCGGTAGAGGAGATGAAGCTCATCTTGAAGCAGACCGATACTTCAACGAGTAAAGGCATCCGCGATAAAGCAATACTTGAATTCCTTTATGCAACAGGTGCGCGAGTTTCGGAAGTGACTACACTTTCGCTCAATCAACTTTTCTTGGGTGACGGTCTTGTCCGCCTCTTCGGCAAAGGCAGCAAAGAACGCATCGTGCCTATCGGCAAGGTCGCTCGTAAAGCAATGGATGAGTATCTCGGTAAAGTCCGTCCACTCTTCTTGCGTTCATCGAAGATGACAAGCGCAGTATTTCTTAATCAGGAGCGCGGCACAGGTCTATCGCGCATGACGATATGGAATATAATTCAGGAGAATACGAAAGCAGCAAAGATCGAGAAGCAGATAACACCGCATACCTTCCGTCACTCATTCGCAACGCATTTGCTTGAAGGTGGTGCAGACTTACGCATCGTACAAGAACTCTTAGGTCACGCGAATATCACAACCACTGAAATCTATACCCATGTAGATAGACAGTACCTCCTCGAAGTGCACAAGCAGTTTCACCCGAGGGGATAAGCTTATGCAACAGTGACGCTGTATAATTCTATCGTTTGCTCTTTGCCTCGAAGGAGGGTAGTACCTGTCATTTCTAAGTGAAAATCCTTTGCCATATTCAGAACCCCGATCAACTCCCCAGATACTAATATACTCTTCCCATACTTGTTGCATTCGCCTTGTATTCGTGAAGCAGTATTTACGGTATCACCGTGATAGACGATCTCTTGTTTCATTTCGCCTACTTCTGTTGTAACGACTTTGCCTATATGGAAACCGGATTTAGATGAAGGCGCAACGCCGTATTTTGCAATGTACACAGGAGCTACGGTTTCCAGGCGTTTCATAATATCAAAATGACATTGGATACATTGGTTAGCGGTGATGCCTGACCACTTCTCCCATGTAACAACGACCTCATCGCCGACATACTGATAGACTTCTCCATTATTCTTATATATCTCTTGGGATATATCAAAGAAATAGTCCTTGAGGAATTCGCTAAAACGAATATGCCCGAGCTTTTCGGCGATGGTTGTTGAGCTTTTCAAGTCAAGGAACATAAAGATCCGCTCCTCTTCTCGTGGTGAGTGATACTTCCCTATGATAAGTTTGAAGAGCGTACCTTTACCGAAGTATGCTGAGATCTGACGGAAGAAGTTTGTGAGTAAACTAACAATGATCGCAAGGATCAGCACCTGATGGAAAATGATCGAGGTAAAGAACTTCGATATTTGCCGTGAGTACGCCTCCATAAACGGCACATTCACTTCTTGCAAGAGGGTAACCGATAGCGCAGCACTTATAAGCACTGCAACGATAAGCACGACAAGATAGAACAGTGTCTTGACAATGATGATAGCACTGAACGAGCGTTTGCGGAAGAACTTTGAGAATATCATGATCTCCGCAAACGATGTCATTATACCGACGACAATACCGCCGATGATCATTTCCCAGTAAGCACGTGAGATCTCAAGCCGGAATGGCTGCGGCTCGATCGAGTCAAGATCACTTCCATCGAGGCGGAAAAAATAATTCGCATCAAGCCCAAGTATCTCACGCTCCATTCCGTAGTAACGAAATGTCACAAAGAGCACAGCGGCTATGATCCAAAAGCTCGTCATCGTGACCATGCTCTTGAGATTGTCTTTTGTTTGTCGTTTAAGTATCATTGGGTAGCTATTATACACTGTAAAAATACAAACGGATTAGCAGCTCTCAGCAAAAAACAGCCGAAACTTACCTGTCGAAATACCGTTAGTTTAGCATTCAATTTTAGCATGAGAAGATGACGCAATCACAAGAGCAATTTTTACAAAAGCTGATCGAGACTCCGGGTGTATCGAACTACGAGGAGAACGTCCAGAAGCTTTGGCGCGCCGAGGTAGAATCATCGGTTGATTCCATTGAGGTAACGCCACATGGTAATAACATTTCTACCATCAAAGGCACTGATGATATTTCCGTTCTTATTGTCGGTCATGCTGACGAGATAGGGCTTATCATTCGTTATATTTCGAGCGAAGGTTTTCTCTATGTTTCGCGTGTCGGTGGTGTTGACCCTGCGATACTCCCATCACATCGTATTCGCATCTTCTCTTCAGTGACAGGCAATGTGGTTACAGGTGTTGTCGGTAAGACAGCCCCGCACCAGACAAAGTCAGATGACGGCGGGAAGAAGATAACATACTCTGATATTTGG
>JAYUZC010000129.1:0-2444 GCA_043752045.1 Bacteroidota bacterium
GAAGGGACCGTAAAACTCTGGCAAAACGGGAAGCTCATCATTGATACCCAAAACAACGTAACACTCCCGAGCGATATTCTCTACTTTCTACAAGGCACAAAAGGAATGTATAGTAGCATTGAAATTGGAATTTCTGCCAATTCAAAAGACAATGATCTAACGCTTTGGGTTGATGACATCAAATTTGAGAAAGTGAACTAAGAGAACGTCTTGGCACGGTTTTGGCATTGGTGTTTTCGGCCGATGGGCACCTATGCGGCTGTAAGTTATTGGTTTGCAATAGCTTTTCTCTCAAAAACTAATCTTTCAGAGCATCTTGCAAACATGGATAAAATTGCGTAAATTTGCAGCCCTAAGTTCGGACATTTCCCTCTTGAGTGGTTCTTAGATTGCTTCGTCGGGCTAAAGCCACTCCTCGCAATGACACTTTGTATTTCCCATCCCAACTGACCCATTACCCCATTGTGTAAATTCCCAGCACCACCGAAATCAATCCTCGTGTTCCCTCCCCCTTTAAGCTTTACGCTTTGAAGTTTAAGCTTGAGAGTGGTGCACAATTATCTTCTAATAAAATCAACGAGTTACAGACCCTTCTTCTGCTTTCTTAGCTTCTCTTCTTTGGCTGACATTACGAGGACTACTTTCAGGAAGTAGGCAAGACCTAAAAATGCTCCGATGCCGGCTCCGATTCCTGTGGCGATACCCTTGCCGTCGGGACCTTCGAGCCAGTACCCGATAAGAGCGCCGATACCGATCGTTGCCGCCATCTGGAAGCCGAGCGTCAGGTACGGGGCATTCTCCTTCATTGCTTGGTTATATTCGGGGTCATGCTTTATCATACAAATAAGACGAAAGAAGGGGGACGGTGGTTCCGAAGGGAGGAATGGAGGGTTTCAACTACGGGCAATTAAAGTAGAAAATAATCCGTTTTCTTTTAAACTTTTTCCGAATTGATGTGTCAATTACTACAGATCGGGTAATGTAAGATAATAACTTAAAAACAGTAACTCATAAATCGTTATGAAAAACATCAAAAGTCTATTGATCGTAGCTCTGCTCTTAGTTGTAGCAGGCACGTCATTTGCTCAGCGTGGTCCGGGTAATCCTCCTGACCATCGTGGGCCTGGCAAAAAACTAGATCGCAAGCCACCATGTAACCCATTCGCAGATTCTTGCTTAGGGATATTACTCGGTAAGCTTTCAACAGATGATGCGACAGCACTTCAAGCAGCACTCGCAGCTCAAAGCGCACTTATGGATCAGGTCAATCAGCTTCATGCAGCAGCGAAAGCAGCTCGTGAGGCGAAAGATTCTGCCGCTTTCAGCGCAGCAATGCAGCAGCTTAGAGCACTTCGTGGGCAGGGTAAGGAACTTGGCAAGACGATCCGCGAGATTATGCATCGTAACTCGACAGCAGTCCGCGAAGCACTTGTGGCTTGTTGCGGCGAACGTCCGAAGGGTCCTCGTGACTCAAATGACGTAAAGGGACCGGGACATGACCAGCATATTCTGCATGTCAGCCCAATCAAGCCGAATCCGGTACTTGCAGGGACCCCATCAGCAGAGTTCAGCTACTCGCTCAAGGCAGAAGCAATCGTAACGATCACGATCAACGATCAGCTCGGTAATATCATCAAGACCGTATCATCAGGTGCTTCGACAATCGGTGAACATGTTGTATCTCTTGATCTTATGGGTATGACAACCGGCGGGTATCTCGTCAGAGTTCAGGCAGGGACTGATGTAAAGACGCTTCGTCTGGTCATCCAGTAATCGCAACCCACCCAAGTTTCTTTCGGGGGAAAGAATGGCAAAGCGGCAGCCGAGGAGCATCAGCTCTGATGGCAGCCGCTTTTGCAGTGAAATCCCCTTGCTCAGTAGGTTATCCACAACCTCCCTTTTTTGGTAACAAAACAGTAATTTTACGTAAAAATGATGAAACAAAATCGCCCATAAAAAGCGTTTTATGTGGCTATAGAGACTACGCTATTTTCAATATATATACTACATTATAGAGGTACACAAATTGAGCGCTATCGGACAAGTAATAGATTTAATACAGCCCCACGCACAATCAGCGAAAGTTGCAAATCGTCAAGCAACTCGCTTCTTCCTTACATGGTTTTCTGTTGTATCCGTTGTACTTTACGGCGGTGCTACACTTTTGATGAACGCATCAGCTACTGATGCCTTTACCTTTGCATGCTACTTCGGCATGGGACTCTGCACAGTATCAAGCGTCATCAGCTTTTTCATTACCGAATGGGCAATTGATCTTCCGAGCGAAGCATTCTTCGGAGTTGCATTCGGTTCAGTTGTTGTCAGAATTTTCACGTTGCTTTTCGCATTCGCAATCGGTCAGTTCGTTTTCAAAATGGACTCTATCGGAATGGCATTCGGAATGTTCGCAACGTACTTCTCGTATCTCGTTATCGAGATTACTT
>JAYUZC010000130.1:0-2441 GCA_043752045.1 Bacteroidota bacterium
GTGCAGGATGCGTATTCGCTTCGCTGTATTCCGCAGGTGCATGGTGCTGTTCGTGATGCTATTCGATACGCTGAAGAAATTTTCAAGATAGAAATAAATTCTGCAACAGATAATCCTCTTATTATTCCAAACGCTGACGGAAGTGGCGCACATCTTGAAGGGGGTAACTTCCACGGTGAGCCAATCGCAATTCCACTTGATGTTCTCGCAATTGCATTAAGCGAACTTGCGAATATCAGCGAGAGAAGAACCGAACGTCTTGTTAATGGCTCATTATCATTTGGTCTTCCGAGATTTCTTACGAGTAAAGGCGGATTACATTCGGGGCTAATGATAGCTCAGTACACAGCAGCATCGCTCGTTAGCGAGAACAAAGTTCTTGCACATCCGGCAAGTGTTGACTCCATCCCGACGAGTGCGAATCAGGAAGACCATAACTCAATGGGTTCTGTCGCCGCTTTGAAACTTCGTCAGGTTGTTGAGAATGTCGAGCATGTCATTGCTATCGAGATGCTCTGCGCGGCGCAGGGTATTGATTTCCTAGCTCCGCTCAAGCCTGGCAAAGGCAGCGGGCTGGCTCATGCAAAAGTGCGAAGCGTTGTCCCGCATCTTGAAGATGATAGAAACACTTCAATTGATATAGAAAAAGTAAAGACGCTCATCAGCGATCCGAAATTTGCAGGTCAGTTCTGAAGTTTAAGGCACAATAAAGCTGACAATATTTGATTCTGGTCCAACCGCAGTACAAATATACTGTTGTGATCTTGGGTCAAAATACCTACTCGGGAATTGAATGTCAGGGTATTGATTAGGATACATCAAATCAAAATCCCCTAGTCCATAGGCACGAACAAATACTTTTTCTCCTGATCTGAATCCTCTTTCGTTGAGATGGTCAACACGAATGGGTAACTTGGTTTGGTTTACAGGGTCAAACGAAATCAATCTATAATGAGAAACAATCATATTCGAATTATTCGTAGGTGAAGTAATGCTGTCAGTACTCACCACTAATAGTGCACCTTTTGCAGAATAATCAATCGACAATGCTTTCACATCTACGTTTATTTTGCTTGTAGTAATTTCAACAGAATATATTTGTAGTGGGAATGTTGGTGGATTTGCCAAGTGAATATATGGCAATGTAACTTCACCATCACCTACAAATTGAAACTCTTTGACCTTTGAGTATCCGAAGCCTGACTTCGTGACGGAAATGTCATACGTGCCTGGCTGGACATTCGCTATCTGCCACCAACCGAGAGAATCCGTTATCGTTGAGTAGGACGTGCTGTCAATGGATACTTGTACCCCGCTTCTGTCGCTGTAACGATAGCCGTTTGTATCGTTGAGCACAATATATCCTTGGAGTGTACCGGGATTTAATTGCACACCACAATCATCACATTTACAACCTGTTAGGTATAATGCGAATATCATCAAAGAAAGATACTTTGCCATATGCGTAGAAAGTAAATATAATAATACCTAATAACCTAAATCATGCAAAATAATTACACATTCGTGAGTTGTTTTAACTGTGCAATAAGTAGCAATGCATCCATCGGAGTTAACGTGTTAACCTCAATGTCATTGAGCTTATCAATTAGCTGCTGAACATTTGGACTATATTCAACTGCGGTGCTATCTTCCCGTTTCTTGACTTCCGGAAAAGGTATCGAACGCTGAATATCGGCTTCAACGATTTTTAGCTCCGTCTCTTCAAGTTCATGGAGGATAGCTCTTGCGCGGGTGATTATGTCTTGCGAGATTCCTGCCATCGCCGCTACTTCGATGCCATACGAGTGATCAGCATAGCCGGGGACGATCTTATGGAGGAAGTGTACCTTGCCGTCGGCTTCACGGACTTCGACTTTTAGGTTCTTGACTCGTTGCAAGCGGTCAGCGAGTGCATTGAGTTCATGGTAGTGAGTTGCAAAGAGCGTCTTTGCTCCGCGAATGGTGTCGTGAATGTGTTCGGATATTGCCCATGCGATAGAAAGACCATCAAATGTTGAAGTACCGCGACCAAGTTCATCGAAAAGCAGCAGTGAGTTCGCTGTTGCATTGTTTAAGATGTTTGCCGCTTCGTTCATCTCGACAAGGAACGTAGATTCGCCGCTTGCCAAGTTATCGCTTGCCCCGACGCGAGTAAAAATTCTGTCAAGTACATATAGTGAACATCTCGAAGCAGGTACGAATGAGCCGATATGAGCCAGTAGTGCTATGATGCCCGTTTGTCGCAAAAAGACGGACTTACCCGACATATTCGGTCCTGTAATGACAAAGAACTCCGAGTCGCCATTCGTGAATCGCACAGAGTTTGGAGTGAAGCGTTCGCCGAGTGGAAGATTCTTCTCAACGACTGGATGCCTACCATTCTCAATGACGATATTCTTCTCACTCGTGAATGACGGACGAACCCAATTATTGCGTGAGGC
>JAYUZC010000131.1:0-2439 GCA_043752045.1 Bacteroidota bacterium
CTATAACAGCGCACCGATGTTCCGCTACGAACGTCCTCAGATGGGACGCCAGCGGCAATTTCATCAGTTCGGTGTAGAAGTACTTGGCGCAGCAAGTCCTCTTGCTGATCTGCAAGTTATCGCCTTCGCACTTGCCGTTTATAAAAAGCTTGGCTTCTCGAACTTCCATCTTCGGTTGAATACACTTGGCTCCAAGCCGTCGCGAGCCGTATGGCATGAGAAACTTCACGAGTATCTCTCGTCGCATAAGGAAGGTTTATCCGAAGACAGCAAACGCCGCCTCGAGACAAATACGCTTCGTGTACTTGACTCGAAGAATGAAGGCGATAAAGCTATCGTAAAAAATGCACCGAGCATCTTGGATTATCTTGACGCAGAAGATAAGGCGCACTTCGATGAACTTCAGGAATTACTCAAAGCTTCGGAAATATCATACTCGATAGAACCGACGCTTGTCAGAGGGTTGGATTATTATAGCCGCACCGTTTTTGAGCTGAGCTCAAGCGACCTTGGCTCGCAGGATGCACTTTGCGGCGGAGGCAGATATGACGGACTTATCGAGCAGCTCGGCGGACCGAAGATACCTGCTGTGGGTTTTGCCGCAGGTGTTGAGCGACTTGTTATTGTTTTGCAGAAGCTTCGTGGTGGCGAGATAAAGACCCCGGTGCCGGATTGTTACATCGTCCTTCAAACCCCATCCGGTAAGAATGCCCTCATTGATATTGCTTCGGGACTGCGAAATCGCGGCTATAGCGTCGTTTATGACCTCCAGGGACGCTCACTGAAGGCGCAGATGAGAGAGGCGGATAAGTCAGGCAGCAAGCATGTTATAATCATCGGCGAAGGCGAACTTGCCGAAGGCATGGCAACTCTTAAAAACATGAAAACCAGCGAACAGCGCAAGGAAAACATCGCTATTCTTGCGAAAGAGGTCATACTTTCGTAGTTTTGGGAACAGGGGTTTGTTAATAATAGCAAACAGACAGTTATGGAACCACTACCGCCAATTAAAGAAGTAGAATACCGTTGTATCATCGGCAAAGCATTTGACGAGATCACAGGTATCGAATACTCAACCTTCAGCTTCGAGACCTCGAAGGAATTTTCGAGCTTCCGCTACGAGATAGCCGTACGCTACCGCGTCGAGCCGGGCAATATTGTTTTCCGTGTACTTGGTATGACCGCTACACGCATGATGATGCCATCATTCGGAACGGCAAAGAGCGTCTTGAAAGTACCACACCTGCTACCCGGAGTCTATACTGTTCATTTCATCAAGAGCGATGGCAGCGAGTGTGAGTTTATCATTGAGTTGAAAAAAGGTGGCTTCCATATCTTAAAACCGATACCACGCAAACGATTTATTGATCTGCTTATCTTGCCTCATGCACAATATGCAGGTGGAAAGATACTCTCGACGATAACTAAGACACCGCATGCACCGCTCGTGCCGCGCACAATCCAGAAGCGCCAACCAAACCCGCCAACTCCCGAAGAGCTTGAAGTGCTTGCTGCTCTTAAATCCGAAACACCTGACGAACGAGATGCACGAGAAGAGATGGAGTTATTTGGAGGCCGGAAAAAAATATCTAAAAAAGATCTTGCCGAGACAGAGAAAGAATTGAAGAAGCTTGGTGATAAACCGACTTCAAAAACAAAGGCAAAGACCCCAAAAGCAGCACCTGCGAAAAAAGCTGCAAAGCCCACAAAGAAAGTAGCCGTCAAGAAAGCAAAACCAGCTCCGAAGAAAGCGGCAAAGCCGGCAGCGAAGAAAGCCGCCAAACCTGCGACAAAGGGCAAGAAGAAGTAGCTTCTTAGGTCGGGACAAATATATGTCCCGCCCTGTTGGTTAACTGTAATGAATCACATCCCGTCAAAAAGCACGGTACGACTGCCACGCTCGACCAACATCAAACTTGGTCTGCTCTTGGCATCAGTTCTTATTGTCATAGGGACGCTTCTCTACTCACACCAACTTGTCAATGAACTCAAAGAACGCGAGCAGCGCGTTGCAAAGCTTTTCGCTGACGGACTGCGCCACTTTATCAATGCCGAAGAGCCCGACGCATTATTCTATAATCTTGTCACAGAATACACAAAGAACTCAGGCGTACCCGTGATCCTGACAGATCGTGACGATATACCCAGCTACGGAATGAAGGGATATAGTAAATACAGTCTGAATGTCCCGATAGATTCTACCCTTGATTCTGCTTCGCAGCTTCGTTTACTCAAAGAAGAAATGCGACGGATGGATACACAGTACCCTCCCGAAAAGATCATCTATAAAGACCCCGTAACAAAAGAAGAACAGATTACTAACTATGTTCACTACGGTGATAGCCGCATTCTTGCAAAGATAGAAAATCTTCCGATCATTCAGCTTTTACTTGGCTTTATGATCACGATCATTGGTTACTTGAGCTTCTCGTATCTTAA
>JAYUZC010000132.1:0-2434 GCA_043752045.1 Bacteroidota bacterium
GTTACAGTGTCGCTTCCTGTAAGTGTCTTCGGAGCGGATGATGTGATGCTATAATCATATTGCGACGCGCCTGAGAGTGTTGTAGTTGTAATGCTCGGCTGTACACATGCTTCGGAGCTAACAACAAATGTTCGAGAGATGCTGCTGCATATACTTATTGAATCACCAATAAATAACGTATCAGGAGAAACAGTAAGTGTACCTCTGGGGACAAATCCTTCACCTAAAAGTGGGACGATGTGCGTTGTGCCGTTATCAAGTGTAAAAAGTATGCTTGCCGAACGCTGCCCTGCCGCTTTTGGTATAAACTTTATGATGATCGAATCATCGGTTTTGTAGATGATACGATAATCGTCTTTATGAACACCGGAAATAGCTATTGATGTTATTGAACTTCCCCCGCATTTTGCAAGCACATAGGAAAGTGTATCTACCGAGTCGCTGCAGACAGATACTTGTGTGCGAACAAAAAGCGAAGTCGGGTCTGCAGATATTTTATTGCGAAACGGATTGAATGCGAACGAGCCACCGCTATTTGTCGTCTTCCAGATGCTGCCGTCGCGGTCAGCTGCATAGATAATGTTATCGGTATGTGCATGGACAAGTCGCGTATCGGGTATCCCACGCGGACCGCCGATAGCACCCCATGTCGCGCCGTTATCGGTCGAGCGTATTACGCCATCAGTATTGGTTTGCATATAAATGACAGAGCCGGGTGAGACAGAAATTGAGCCGCTGAAATAACTCAAATTATTTGTCAATTGTGACTCTCGCCAGGATGCACCTCTATCATTTGAATAGTAAAACTTCGCTACTTTATCCGATGGGATGAATGTCTCTTCGTTGACGATAAAACGCATATTGGTATCACACGGATCAAATGCGAACGAGAAACAATCATAGTCAACACCTGCTGACATAAACGACCATGTATTTCCGTAGTCATACGTTGCCGCGATGAACGTACCTTGTATGCCTGGTGCTAAAAGCAATACGCTTATCATGCCATCCTTGCGTGTTTGCACGTCCATGATCTGTATAAAGGAAGGGAAATTTGTTATCTTCCATGTCGCCCCGCCGTCACGAGTAATATGACACTCAACGATCCTATCAACTGCGACTGCTATCTCGTTTGAATCAGCGACGAACTTCGCTGCCCAGCTATTATTATCTGAGAAAAGTATAGTGTCCCATGATAACCCTGCATCGCGTGTGCGATAGACACGTTTGGTCGAAGTAAGTATACCGTTGTTTTTATCCCAAAAGTCAATGCCTTCAAACGTTACTGGCATCGAAGGGTCCCATGGCGAACGCACAGACCACGACCCGCCTTCGTCAGACGACATCCACACCGTATCAAGATTGACAAGCCAAACGCTGCCGTCTTTATAGGTTAGTGTTTGCGGACGAGAAGCGGTCTCGATATAGGGCGGCGAGATCTTCTGCCACTGCGCCAACGCAGGCGCGGCAGTGATCAATAGCAAGAGAAGTACTTTCAAGGTCATTCGTGACTTCAGGCCATGAGAGATTGCGAAACTCCCCACAATAAAGACACTTGAGAATCAAAAAGGTTACAAAAAATCTTCGGGCACAACCGGCAAGAGTGTTGCGTTGAAATTGCATGTATAAAGAAGAATGTTTTTTCTGTCGATTGATTGCGGGCAAAGAACCTGCTCGTATAGTCTATGAAGATGCAAAGCACGTTGGGTTTCTTACGCCGTTTCCGAACACACCCGGATTTACGGTGCTTGCGACTCGTGAGCATGTTACGAGCTATGTGATGGATATGGAACCTGCGCGGCTTGCAGAGTTCGTCGCATCCGCACAAACACTTGCAAAAATACTTGACGAAAAGCTCGGCACGAAACGAACTGGGCTTGTCGCCGAAGGAATGGGTATTGACCATGCACATCTCAAGCTCATCCCCATGCACGGCATCGCCGATGGTGAATGGAAACCCGTCTTGAGTAGGGAGCATCCATTCACAGAAATATATACCGGTTCACTCTCTACCCATGACGGACCGCGTATGTCCGACGAAGAACTTGATGCTATCGCTGCAAAGATTCGAGCATAAAAAAAGGCACGCCAACGGCGTACCTTTTTCCCAATTCCCCCTCCACTCATGCGGAGTGGGTGGCTACTCTCTGGTAGTATTAGTCAATATCAACGAAGATATCGAAGAATGAATTATCGCTCGGCTGACTATCGGATGGTCCGACAAGTGAGACCGTTCCTACCTGCCCCTCGAACATATCTTTGCCGCGAGAGGGTGCTGGCTTCATCGTAAAGTGAAAGTCCTGAAATTGCACTTTCCCTGTCGAGCCACCGCCGCCATACTTTGCAGTTTTGCCGTCAGATGTTTTCATAGAAAAGCTCAAGTCAGAGAACGATGCTTTCCCTGATCCGCCTCCGGTGCCGTTATTAGTTATTA
>JAYUZC010000133.1:0-2428 GCA_043752045.1 Bacteroidota bacterium
CTTTCAACAAAAAGCCGCAAGTTGCGGCTTTTTTATCTCGACTCCCAGTCATACCTCTGCTCAATTGCTCTGGTACCAAAGGTCATTGATTCTTTTTCCTGGGTAAGGCGAAATCCTGTTGAAGTATAGAGCTTTGCTGCTTCACGCAGCTCCTCTGCTGTCCATAAGTATGCCTTTTTATAGCCGCATGTCGTTACAAAATCCATTGCAAACGACCATAGCTTTTTTCCTAAGCCAATGCCTCTATATCCGGGTTCGATATAGAAGTAGCGGACTTGGGCGGATTCACCGCGTGACTTTACCAGAATAGAGCCGATAATTTTTCCTTCATGCTCTGCTATCCAAATATGATCTTTAGCAATATCATACTCACGATAGAATTCGTGAAGCCCTGCTGCAACGTAAGATTCAAAACCAATACCCCATCCGTACTCTTGGGCATAGAGCACTCCATGGCGTGAAGTAATATGCCCAATATCACCGGGTCGAAGTTCGCTGCGAATAGTAATATCTTCAAGAGTGATCATAGTACTACTAACATACTGTGATAAACAAAAAAAGCCGCATGATGCGGCTTTTTTGTGAGAGGTAAGTAATTATTTACTTAATAAATCCTGCCCCTGATGCTTCATCATCTTTGCTTCAACGATAAAAATAACATCTTCGGCAATATTCGTAGCATGATCGGCAAGACGTTCGATATGACGCAAGAGCGACATGATGTGAGCGCATGGCTCTATCTGTATCGGGTCTTTTTTCATTTCATCAATGAGTTCATCGAATGCATCACGTGCAATTTTATCAACGGCATCGTCCCGCTCAAAGATAGAGCGAGCAAGTTCGGCATCATTATTGATGAAAGCATCGAAAGCATCGCGGAACATCTTATGTGCAGCAGGAAGCATTTCTTTGACACCAACACGCTCTAAAAGATGTGTTGAACCTTCAAGTTTATCGGCTCTCTCTGCAAGGTTTACTGCGATGTCTCCAATGCGCTCGAACTCCGAGTCAATACGCATCGCCCCGATGAGTAAACGCAAGTCAACAGCGACCGGCTGTGAAAGTGCAAGAATACGTTGACAAAGCGCATCAACCATAAGGTCATACTCATTGACGCGAACTTCTCGCTTCATGACAAAACGCGCCGACTCAAGATCAGACTCAAGAACTGATTTTGCCGCAAGCTCTATCTGCTCGTCAACGAGCGAGCCCATCCGGATCAGGAGTGCACGAAGCTTCTCAAGTTCGTCCTCGAAATGACGATGAATTCTCGGTGCTGAATAAGGTGTATCCATATTATCCAAATCTTCCTGTTATATAATCTTCCGTTTGTTTTTTCTGGGGGTTGGTGAACATATCTCTTGTGTCACCTGCTTCGATAAGCTCACCCATATAGAAGAATGCAGTTATATCGCTCACACGAGCTGCTTGCTGCATATTATGGGTAACGATGATGATCGTATAATCTTTTTTGAGTTCAAAGATAAGTTCTTCAATCTTAGCCGTCGAGATCGGGTCAAGTGCGCTGGCAGGTTCATCCATCAAAAGCACTTCAGGTCCCGTTGCAAGGGCGCGAGCAATACACAGACGTTGCTGCTGGCCACCGGATAACCCAAGTGCAGAATAATGTAATCTGTCTTTTACCTCATCCCAAAGAGCGGCATGTTTTAAGCTGCGCTCAACAATTTCATTAAGAGTGTTCTTGTCATCCTCACCGAGTATCTTCGGTCCGTACGAAACATTATCCCATATAGACTTTGGGAATGGATTCGATTTCTGGAATACCATACCGACACGTTTACGAAGCTCAACGACATCAAGCTGCTTATCATAGATGTTGATACCATCAACAAGCACTTCACCCTCGACACGACAACCGAGTATTGTATCGTTCATGCGGTTGATCGTCCGCAAGTATGTTGACTTCCCACAACCCGACGGACCGATAAATGCCGTTACATGGTTGATCGGTATCTCAAGCGACACCTTCGAGAGCGCTTGTTTTGCGCCATACCAAAGATCAAGATTTTTTGTCGAGACCTTCGTCGGAGATGTCTTCTTTATTTGTGTTGCATCAACCGGGCGTACTTCTGTGCGAAAGCCAATTTGCTCGTTTCGCTCTTCTGATGCGGGCTGTGTTAGTACATCTTGTGACATAGATAATAGCTGTTAATTTGCTTTATTCTTATTACGTACACGTGAGCGAAGCACGACGGCTGTCAAGTTCAACGTAAATGTTAACCCAAGCAGAACAAGTGTGGTCGTGTACTGCAATGGGATCGTCTTATCTACATTCGCTGATTGTGTAGAGAGAATAAAAATATGATACCCTAAGTGCATGAACTGATCTGTTACTGCACCCGGAAGCTGCGGTAAGAAGAACGCAGCACCGGTGAAAAGAATTGGAGCTACTTCGCCTGCCCCGCGG
>JAYUZC010000134.1:0-2417 GCA_043752045.1 Bacteroidota bacterium
GTGAGTTAAGTCTTCACAATTGTTAGGATGAGTATAAGCATAAGCTTTGTTCAATTCTTTAACAACTCCTAATACTCCTATGGGTTGTCTTGGCCATGAAAGTACGGTCGGGGTTGCAAGTGTTCTTTCTGAAATCAGAAGAAGTTGAAATAAAATGAATAAGGAAAAAATGCGACTGAGTGCTTTCATGATATGATCCTGACTTATTAAAATGTATATTAAAACCTTTTACAAAAATACCGATCCTTATTGCAAAAAAGAAGTAGTTAAAGTCATTACTATTGTGAATATGGTCAGGAATTGGCGGGAAGTAAGTCACAAAAAAACCGTGACTTTTGTCACGGTATGACGGGGATCGCTTAATGTATAGTATGCAGTTTATTTTGCAGAGGTTTCCAAGAGTCCATGCTTACGTGCCCATGCGGCGGCTTCGAGGCGGCTGGAGACGCCGAGTTTGCTGTAGATAATTGAGATGTGATTCTTTACGGTTCCTTCGCTGATAAAGAGCTTTATGGCAATTTCTGTATTTTTGTGTTCGATCAAAGTGAGTACTTTCAATTCCATCTTCGTAAGCTGCGCCTGCTCGATCGCAGTGTTTGCCTCCATGACTTCCATCGCAACAGAAGGGCTTACCCATTTCCCACCAGTTCGTTTTGCTGCCCAGCGGACTGCTTCTATCACCCGCTCCTTGGGTTCTTCTTTATTCAAGAATCCGCTCGCGCCCGCTTCAAGTACAGCTTTGGCGCGCTGCTTCTCGTAGCCGGTCATAATAAGAATCGGCGTATCATCTCCGGTAGAGCGAAGTTCACGGATAACATCAAGACCATGCTTATCGGGGAAATGAAGGTCAAGGAGTGCAACGTCGGGCTTCAACACTGTTATCATGCTGATAACATCACTCCCTTTTGTTACCTCGCCAACGACAGTAATCCCCTCTTCAGATTCAAGCCATGACTTGATACCGAAGCGGACCATATCGTGGTCATCTGCTATCAAGACTCGAATAGATTCCATTAGTACAAAAATACAACAAAAAGCCTGAACTTCCAGATATATCTATACTTTTAGGGATACATCAGAAAGAGTTAACAATACCGTAATATTAGTCCCATTCCCGATTTCTGAATCAACTATACATTTAGCACCGACTGATTTTGCATACCCTTCCATCAGAAACATACCAAAATGTTTCGAGGAAACGAAAGATGAAAGATCATTCGGTACAACAAAACCAATCCCATTATCAGCGATATTTAAATTCAATACTCCCCCTGAAATAGAGAAAGACACAGACAGCTGTGTTGCTTGTGCGTGCTTTGATACATTCGTGAGGGCAGTTCTAAAGATTCGAAAGAGGTTTTGCATGACCTTCGTCGGAAGCAATTCTTTCTCCTTCTTAATATTGAGGTCAAAATGAATTTCAGGATGTTTCTCACCGAAAGAGTCAAGAGCCAAACACAGTTCTTCCGCAAAACCAAGATCGAAGCGCGGTATCTGAAGTTCACTTGTGATCGTACGAATATCCTCACGGGCTTTGGAGAGAATGCCATCGAGCTTTTCGGCATTCTTATCCCCATATTGGGAGACAATCGGCTCTATCATGTACCTCGCAGCATAAAGATCCTGTAATGGTCCGTCGTGGAGTTCACTCGCGAGGTCAATACGTTCATTCTCTCGGGCATTTTCGAGGTCAAGAAGATATTGTTTACGGCGGAGTTCGCGGCGACGAATAAGATAGCCAATGATGAGGATTGTAAAAAGTATAATCCCAGTTCTGAACCACACTGTGCCCCAGAATGGAGGTGCGATAATGATAAAAATATCTGCTTCGCTCACTTCTTGGAATGATGAAGTATTTGAAGACCGAACTCTGAATAGATATGTACCCGGCTCGACATTGTTAAATGAGACAGTATTCGTTTGTCCGAGCGAGATCCAGCCGCTATCAGCGTCGCCAAATTTATATTGATAAAAATTCTTTCCTCCCCCATAAAAATTTAATCGAGCGAATGAAGCTGAAAATACGTTTTCATTATATGCTAACTTTATAGTATCACCTGATGTGAGTTCTTTGTGCCGAAGTGTATTAAATACGTTCAACGATGTTATGACCGTCGGAGAATTATCAAGTTGATCACTAATTTCTTGGGGAAAGAAACTGGTAACCCCATTATACCCTCCGAAGAAAAACTCTCCAGAAGGCATTATCACTGCTGCGTTAGGCTCATACTCATAATCGAGTAAACCATCGTCAGCATCATAATTCGTTGATGAACCCGATCGTGGGTCGAATCGGAAAATGCCGTTAGAAGTAGATACCCATAAATATCCTACTGAGTCTTCAAGAATAGCGTGGATGATATTGCTTGGTAGTCCATTGTCTATGGTGAAGTGCGAAAAGGTTGTTGATCCCTTAC
>JAYUZC010000135.1:0-2414 GCA_043752045.1 Bacteroidota bacterium
CTCTAACTCGAATCTTCGCAAATATCTCTGCCTCTATCGAGCCGATACGTTCTTCTGCGCCGAGTATTTTCTCTTCATACTCTTTGAGTTCGGGAGTGATGAATCGCTCGGCATTGGTAAGCGTCTGCTTTCTGTCGTAATCATCAGGCACAAGATGTTTATTCGCCTTGCTAACCTCGATGTAGTATCCGAAGACATTATTAAAATCTACTTTCAATGAGCTGATGCCGGTTCGTTCCCGTTCGCGGTTCTGTACTTCGATAAGTCGTTGCTTGCTTGATGATGTTAACGAGCGAAGCTCATCAAGTTCAGGATGTGCGCCGTCTCTGATGATTCCTAACTGCGCAGGATTCGATGATGCTTCCGGATTGATTGTCTTATCGATCTCTTCAGCAAGTTCATTCAGAGGCAATAACTCTGATGCAATTCTTTCAAGGAGCGTACTAGCATTTGCTCCGTCAGAAGTGTCAGGTGCGAACTGCGTCACCTGTGAGAGTATCTCCTTTATTTCAGGGATTCGCCACAGCGTAAACTTGAGTGAAAGAAAATCTCGCGGTGATAGTATCCTCGCACTGGCAAAACGTCCGCAGAGCCGTTCGATGTCGCCGAGTTCGCGAAGTTGCAGCCGAAGTTTCTCGCGAAGTTCTCGTGCCCCGACAAGAAGCGTGGCAGCATCAAGACGTTTCTCGATCTCCGTCTGACTCCGTAGCGGCTGTGCAAGCCACTTACGTAGAAGTCTTGCCCCCATTGGGGTCTGCGTTTCGTCAAGAACAGAGACGAGCGAAGCATTGCGCCCATCGTCGTTCATTGCGAAGAAGACTTCGAGGTTGCGACGTGTGGACTGGTCGAGGATAAGTGTCTCTTTCGTATCGTAGCGGGTGATACGTGTTACATGATCGAGCGACGTAGCGGCGCGAGTCTCGCGAAGATAATCGAGTACCGCTCCTGCGGCGATGAGTCCTGCTGAGAGATCATCAATACCAAACCCCTTGAGCGATGTTGTCTTGAAATGCTCAAGTAGAAGATTCCTTGCAGTATCAGGATGAAAAACCCACTCGTCGCGTTTGGTAAGTGTTGGTTTTTGTTCAAGCGATAAATAGAACGGAGCAAGTTCTATCTTGGCAGTATCTTTTCGTGCAATGATAAGCTCTCTAATGCCGATAGAACCGATAACCTCCCCAATCTCTTTCTCGCCAACTTCACCTGCGACGAACTCACCTGTCGAAATATCAGCGTAGGCAAATCCTGCAATGCCGCCTGCAATGACTATCGAACCGACATAAGTATTTCGCGCTGCATCGAGTATCTTTTCATTGAGTTGGACGCCAGGAGTGACGACCTCGACAACATCTCGCTTGACAATGCCTTTTGCAAGTTTCGGATCTTCGAGCTGTTCGCAGACAGCGACGCGGTATCCGGCGCGAATCATCTTTGGTAGATAGTTATCAAGCTGATGATGCGGGAAGCCTGCAAGTTCTATATCACCTGCTGCGCCGTTATTGCGTTTGGTGAGCGTGATGCCCGCGACCTTCGCAGTTATAACAGCATCTTCGCCGAAGGTCTCGAAGAAGTCGCCCATCCGAAAGAAAAGTATCGTATCAGGGTAACGTGCCTTAATGGAGCCATACTGCTTCATTAAAGGCGTTACTTTATCTTCTGACGATTTTTCTTTTGGTGATTTTGCCATAGGTGTAAAAAGTACGAAAGCAACGTAACCGGCGGCGGTGTCATTCCAAGAAAGAAGACGTTTAGGGGTTTAGATGTTTTGGTGATTAGATATTGGTATTTTTGTACCAATGACATTCTACCATAATATCGGTCGCATCGTTACCCCTATCGGGAAAGCCGCTCTTCGGGGTGAAGCGATGAATAGTCTTAACAACGAGGTACATCAGGCGATACTTGTCAATAACGGAGTTATCGTTGCTGTTAGTGATGAAGACGTGCTTCGTAAGGATCTTCTGATGGATGTTAATCATATCGACTGCAAAGGTCTCTTTGCTCTTCCCGGTTTCGTTGATTCTCATACTCACGGCGTCTATATGGGAGAGCGGAGCAATGAATTCTGTATGAGAGCATCGGGCAGAAGTTATCAGGAGATTGCGGCAACCAGCGGCGGTATCCGCTCGACAGTCTCGAAAGTTCGTGGTGCATCTGCAAAAGAAATAGCCGAGCATTCTGCAAAGACCGTAAGTAATGCTCTCTCTCTGGGTACAACAACGATGGAGATTAAGTCGGGATACGGACTTTCTATTGAATCAGAAATTGCTTTGCTCGAAGCGGCAGAACTTGTCGGCGGTATGACGGGCATGGAAGTAGTTCGTACGTGGCTTGGCGGACATGCAGTGCCAGATGACAGGTCACAATCAGATTATGTCAAAGAACTCATCGAAGTGCAACTGCCGGAAGTAGTC
>JAYUZC010000136.1:0-6334 GCA_043752045.1 Bacteroidota bacterium
TGCAAAAGATTTACATACTTATCTGTAAAACCAATAAGCGGCTTGATACCTTTTGCTACTGTTTGAAAGAAAGTATGCACTGCGCTATCACGAGGACCGTAGATAACAGGTAGCCGAAGTATCACACAGGGAAATACATCAAAGTATTCCATAACAGCTTCTTCAGAAGCTAACTTCGTTTTACCGTAGGTTGTAAATGGTGATGAGGGTGTGTCTTCAGTGCGAATAAAACCTTCCGGCGAGGGTCCACCTGCTGTCTGGCTAGAGATGTGGACGAATCTTAGTAAGTTCGGAGCATAGAGTTTCGCTGCTTCAAGAAGTCCTTTGGTTGCGTTGATGTTGCCATCAATAAAACCTTGCTTGGTATTTGATGCAGTTACTCCTGCGATATGGACGATAGCTTCAATACCCTCCATTGCATCCTTGAGTGAGGCAGTATCGAGCATATTGCCTTTAACGGTCTCGATCTCAAGTCCACGAAGCCATTTCAAATCGGAAGTGCCCCGTACTAATGCTCTGACCTTATGTCCGTCTGCAACGAGTCGTTCGGCTACATGCGAACCGACAAAACCAGTTGCTCCGGTGATGAGAATGTTCATAGAAACGGTTATGGAAGCGGGTCAGCGCCTTGGAAGAAGCGAATGTTGGCATTCAAGCCCTGCATTCGTATCTCTTTAATAAGCTTTTGCGCATTGATAAGTGTTGAATCAATACGCTCGCCAAATTCTTTATCGCTGGTGATCCGGTAGAGAAGAGATTTATTCGTACGAGAATCAATAAGCATCTTATCTATCTCAGTTAATGCTATATCAGCTTTTTCTAATGTAGCTGATGCTTGAGCAATGAAAGCACGAGTATCGGCTATCGCTGCTTTTGCAGCCGGCGCAAGATCATTGACCGCAGCATTCATGTTCGTGGAAAGCTTTTCCAACTCTGCGATCGTATTCCTGAGCGACGTACGGTTCTCGGCTATAAGTGTGCGGACATCACGAAGGGTGACACTCACATCTTTGAGCGCAATCCGTGCCTCGGCAATCGCACCTTTAATATCAGCACGAACCTTCGGGTCACCGATCACATCATTGATAGAGGTAAAGAGAGTGTCAGCTTTCCCGACGATTGAGCGAAGGCTCTCCGACATAGAATTCACAAGTGCTACAAGCGTGGAAAGATCACCAGCTGATGTGCCTTCTATCGTATCTGTTGAACTATTAAATGCAGTTTGCGACACTCCGGGAAGTATCTCTATCTTTTTTCCGCCCATAAGTTCGAGCATCATAATCGAGGCACTTGCATCACGGCGAAGAGGTATCTTCACATCAAGCTGCAATTCCATGATGACCTCACCCCGCTCATTGACATCAACATCGCTGATAAGTCCGCGTTTGATACCACGAATATAGACTGGGTCGCCGCGCTCGGCTCCTCCTGCATTCGCAAAACGAATCGTGAGGGTTTCAGGTTTTGCGCCGAAGTAAACTCCCTTTGCCCACGCGATGCCGAATACTAGAATCACAATGCCTAAGAGCACTGTAATTCCTACTTTGATATTGGTTCTTCCGCTTTCGTTCAAAATATGTTTTTAAAATGGGAGGTCTGAATCGGGGACATTCTGATCGAACGATTCGACCGAATGTTCTTGTGATGACGGTGCCGAAGCACCGGAGGACTGCTGATAACTTCCGCCACTCGAACCGTTCTCACCTGATGCGCCGCGTTCACCTGCACCGCCACCGAGAAGAATGAGTTCATTGGCAACAATCTCTGAGATGTACTTTTTTACACCTTCTTTATCGTCATACGATCTATTTGCAATACGACCTTCAACGTATATCTGTTTTCCCTTTTTAACGTAGGTACCGCAGATCTCTGCGAGACGATCCCAAGCAACAATATTATGCCACGTTGATTTATCAACCCAGTTACCATCTTGACCTTTATATCCTTCGCTTGTAGCAAGAGAAAATGTTGCGACGGCTTTGCCAGTGTTCGTATAACGAAGCTCGGCATCTTTGCCGGCATGACCAAGTAATGTTGCTTTATTTAATCCGCGTCCTGCCATGTATCTATATTAAGAAATGTGTAATGCTCTGGTAATAACGGTTTTTGTGCAGGATTTAATTCAGGGAAAATAAGACCTTAAATCTCTATCCGAAGTCCAAAGACGAGCGTTTGGCTCATTTGGCGGCGGTTGGATACTTCGTTGTCGTATGTGACGCGGTTGGTATAGTCAAAACTGAATACATTATAGGAGATGCCGCCTTGCAGCAAGCTGCTGACGCGGCATTTTGCGTAATCATCAAAAAACCCCTCCTTGGTAAGGACAACGGTTTTCCAACTTGTTTTGAAGACAAGATCTTCGCTGATAACATCCTTAAAGAAAAGGTCAAGTATTCCGGAATAACCATTCTCAAGCGTAAATTCATCCTGTACACTTTGTAATGGGTTATCACCATCGATAACATATTGACGGTTACTTTGCAAGACGAACTCTTTTGTTATAGTTTGCTGGAAGGCATATCCTGCGCCGAGCGTGAACTGAAATTCCTTCGTACCGTCCTCGCTTTGAGTGCTCGTTTTATGCCCGACAAATATCGTTTCATAAAGAAAGAGCGGATCAAGGAATTTGGATTCAATCGTATCATCAACAACGCCTTTTGCGAACTGTGTTTCACCGGTTACCTCAAGGAATAGCCGCAAGCCAAGTTGATGCGATAATGTCAGCGACGGTACAACAGTGAGTATTAAATTATCTGCCGTCTTCTCGGGAAAACTATTTTCAGATACGAACTGCCCAAACTGCACAAAAAGCGTCGCGAGGAACTGTGTCGGTTCGCCCTCATAACTATAACGTGCATTGAGTTTTCCAAGCCATTGTAGGTTTGTGGTCTCATCGCCGGGCGCATCGTCAGTGGTCGAATAGGTTATACCGATCTGTGGAGTCATCGAGAATGTCTCAGGGTATTTATTATCACCAACGACGGGAGGAGCCTCTGCAACAAGCACCGAATCCGGGTTGCGTGAAAGAGTATCCGGCTTCATAAGCGAATCGGTCTGCGCCAAAAGCGGGGCAGCCAAAAGCAGTATTGCGATAGTGACGAGATGCTTCATATTTGGTTGGAGAGTTTATTGTACGTACAAATATACGTCAATTACCAACGCCAAATCACGAGGAATATGTCCATTAAATCTCATTCATGTTGATTCGGTTTGTTTCATTTTGGTCTGTAAGTCATTTACATTCATCACTCTAATTGTGCACCACTCGGGGTGAACGGGTGTCGTGGTTCGGGTATCGTGGGGTGCTAAGAATTTACACATGTGAAAAGTGACGTTTAGGGGTTTAGACGTTCAGGCGTTTAGCTAGGGAGTGTCATTACGAGGAGTGGCTTTAGCCCAGTTCCGAGGAATCGAGGAAAGCAATCTAAAATCTCTGGGACTTGATAAGTGCTCATAAAAACACCTGCAAATATACGGAATAAAAAGCCCCGAAACAAGTGCCCACGCGAACAAAATTACTATACGACATCTAACCCATTGGCTCTCAACTAAATACACTATTCACAATTTATCCACATCGCGATTCCGCTCCGTTTTAGCGGAAAATCGGGGGCACCTATAAACTTTTCGTAGCCGCAGGTTGGGCTGCAACTCAATGGCTCTGTTGTTTGCTCGTCATTGCACAACGACGACGCTCTGGCTGTTGTAGAAGCGGTACAATGGACATTCTCGCATCAAGGATTTTAACCTAGCAGGTACGACTCCTCAATGTTTACAGAAAGTCGCTTTCTTACACACAACTATCGGAGGTGTTAACTATCTCTTCGAGATGGAGTGGAATGTAGTAATATAATTTTTGTTCCTGTATGTATGATCTTTAATGAGTTCCCACCGATAGACAGTTTAGCTTCAACCGACTCGGTTAATAACTATACTATTAACGACTCTGTGCAGGGGAAGTGGTCTGGACAGTATAGCGACTATAGCAGAAGGCGTGGGTGGATTGAGTTTGAGTTGCATGATAGCGATAGTTTGTTGACCGGCACAATAACTTTTATTCAGCAAGAAATTCATGGCCAAACAAAATCCACTGGTGTCATATCAGGGAAATATGAAGCTGGTCTTCTTAAACTAACAGCTCAGTTTAAGAGCGATGTTAAAATTATATTAACTGGCATGAAATCTGGTTTTAGTGGCGAATACCGCTTTCTGGGATGTTATGATTCTACCCCTAGTAACAAGTCATTTAATGTTCTACCTTTAGTAACATCTGGCACTTGGGAAGTATACAATAAGTAATAAAAGAAATCTTTCGGCTAATAACCCTGAGGTTCATCGACGTACGATACGTTAGTGACTTGGTGCAAAGTGCAGAGAGAAGCTTCTACGTGTATAAATGTGTATGTCAAAAAATGAACAGCTGTTTGCCAAATCTTTAAAAACTCCTACTCTCCCCCCACAACCCTCGCCACATACACAACTCCACCACTAACAACCCTTACAAGATACTGACCTTTCGGTAGATCGAGCCCTGTCAGCGTCACTTCGTTTGCGGTTACTTCTTTGCGGAGGAGTTCTCTGCCTAAGACATCAATGATAGATATGGTGCTCTTTGCATTTTGCTCGCCGTTCCATTTTAGATGTAAACGTGAGGAGAACGGGTTCGGCGTTACGCGTAAGCTTTCTGCTTGCGGTTTTTCCGGTGTGACCGATACCGTGCCGAAGAATTCATCGCGCGCTTTATCAACTGATGCAAGCGCATCTGCTTCCGTTTCGCCGAGGGCGATAACGTATGTCATGCGTAGCGAATCAAGCGTCTTCATCGGTACGTTCTTGAGTCCGATAACTGTTGAGACATCACCCGGACCAGCCGAGAGGCGTGGGATTATCATCGAGTACCATTTCTCCGCACGGTCGAATCCGCTGTATGTCGAGACGCTTCCGTTCGATCCGTCATTATCAAGCCCATAGTAATGCCGCACTGCACCCGAAGGTAACGCACTAATAAGCCGAACCGCAACGACAGGATAATTATCTTCGAGTCGTCTTGTAATTGCTGTGATACCGTCATCTGCAAGACGTGTAGTGTTTAACGCACCCGAGAGCCCAATATCCCAATCCATAAAGAGTGCGATGGACGTAGTATCGTTTAGCTCTGCGCCGCTCGCCGTTTCGCGTTTGCGAAGAAGATAATCAACGACGACTGCGCGGGATGATGCACCTTCGGTAAATGCATACGAACGCTGCGTTACGCTTACACCGACTTCGCTCTCGAACGATGCGTTGGAATCTGCATACTCTGTGATAAGCTCTTGCGCTGCTTTGGGTTTATCTGGTGTGATGTTCTTTATCGGGGAGACGATCTTATAATCTTGATCGCTTGAATATCCATTAGCCGACGGTGCGCCGCTTACGAGCCGCTCGGTCGAAGTCCCGACCATCAGCCCTGCCTGCCATAAAAGACTTCTGCCTGATGGCGAAATATATTCGGGTGCTTCGCGCCAAAGAAATCCGTTGCCCTGATTATTCATCGGCGGATCGTTATAGCCGATGTTCGCCTTGCTATCGAAGGTAACGGTGAGTTCGTTCTTATTCAAATCCAGATATGCAGGATTGACGATGAAGGAGAAATGATCGTAATCCGGTCCGTATCCTGTCGGGCTGTCATAGAACGTAACGCGGACAAGTGCCTTGGTATTCGGTGCTGCATTATCAGTTGCTGTTACTTTTAGCGATCCCTGTAAGTTTTGGATAAGGTCAAGTGTGTTGCCACTTCCGAAGTACACGATACTTGTCGAGAGAGCAACCGCTTCGTTGCCCATGAAGAGTTCGACCTTGCCCGTTAGGTTCTCGACGCGCGTAAGATAATTACGAACATGAATAACGACGTCGGCTTTTTCTCCCGGCTCAAGAATGCCGTTCGCATTTGCATCGAGTATCTCGAAGCGATCAATACGTGCGGAGAAAAGCGTTGTGTCTTTTACGGCGCGATAGATATTCACCCTCCCTCTGCCGGCATATCCAACTTTATATTGTTCGACAGTAAATGTATCCGTTGCGGCGCGGAGCTGCTCCATTGATTGCTCGGGTGGCATGTATGGATACTTCTGGCGCACAAGCGCAAGCGCAGCCGCTGCATTCGGCGCTGCCATTGACGTACCTGTGTTAGCGCGATAGGTATTGCCGGGGACGGTCGAGAGTACGACAGTGCCGGGCGCGGAGAGATCAAGATACGGACCAAAGTTCGAGTAGCTTGCGAGGTTACCGCCCGGGTCGTTCGCACCGACAGAGAGTGCGCCTTTATACGAAGCAGGAAAGAAATCCTGAAACGCTC
>JAYUZC010000137.1:0-2403 GCA_043752045.1 Bacteroidota bacterium
GTATCTTTTGCGAAGAAAATTGCTCCCAGGTCTCACCGCCATCGGTTGTCGAAAAGACAGAGTCGCTGTAACCGCCGATGATACCATTCATCTTGTCAGCAAAACAAACACCTTGCGGAGAGACAATACGAGTACCGCGACCAACAAGCAACTCATTCCACATGTCGCCGCCATCAGTAGTTTTTACAATATAGATGTCATTAGCAATACCCGGTTGCATTGGCGATTGCAGCGCAACATATCCCTCAGTTAGAGTGCGGAAGAATATCTTCCATCCTTGTTCGCCGATGCGAGGTGAACGATAGACGCTCTTCCACGACACGCCCCCGTCAGTAGTTTTAAGCACGACGGCATTTCCTTTGTGGTAATTCTTACCACCTACAGTCCCCGTAACAAGTCCATTATCTTTAGAAGTAAAGCGACAGTCAACAAGTGAGCTTGCATAGGATGACATGTCGATAGATGTGAAGGTCGCGCCACCGTCAGTCGTTTTTATGATAACTGCTTTTGCGTTTGAATCACCGAAAAGTCCGATATCAAATGCACCGGTGCCGAAGAGAACATTCTCGTTTACGAGTGAAAGTCCGCAGATCCCCATTGGTGACGGATCTGACATTGGCACAATCAGCCAACTCTTACCTCCGTCATTTGTTCTCAGAAGAGGTGCCTTATTATTTAACAGACCAACCCATCCCTGCTCTTTTGTCAGGAAAGAGATGCTCCGTGTGTCATTATAACGAGCCCCTGATGAGTCTTTGATATCAAGCACCCAATTACTGTCTTTACTAAAGCCGTAAAGGTGTCCGCCGTAATCAATTCCATATCCTGATACATCGTCGAACATATAGAGATCTTCAAATCTGCCTCCGTTCGACGGATGAGGGGAAGTTGGAATCGTATGCCAAAGAGAGTCCGGGTGAGTTTGTTGTCCCAGAAGGACTGTTGGCAAGAGAATGAGAAATAGCAGCAGTTTCATCATGCAATACACTTGTGGTCTAATATCTTTTAAATACAGAACACGAGTGAGAGCTTGAAGTTGCAGAGCTAATTCAAGAGAGAGGTTTTACCACTTTTTCCTACGATTCCTGACGTAATCCACAAGTACGAACTGACCAAGATCATTTAAACCTGAGTAGTATGCTCTGCCTTTGTTTATCTTTGTCATCTCCTCGACGAAGTTAATGAGGTACGGGTCTTGCGCTATCATGAAGGTTGAGATAGGTATCCTCTCGCGGCGCAGGGCAAGTGCTTCGTCAAGTGTTTTGTTGATGATCTTTGGGTCAAGCCCAAACGAGTTCTTATAGAGCTGCCCGCTTTCATCGAACATAGCCGAGGGCTTGCCGTCGGTGACCATAAATATCTGTTTGTTCGTATTGCCCGAACGGCGCAGCATACGCCGCGCAAGGCGCAAGCCGTCGCGTGTATTGGTATGGTACGGACCGACATCAAGAAAGGGAAGCTCGGCTTCGGAGATAAGCGATGCTTCGTCGCCGAAGGTTATGACATACAGCTGGTCTTTCGGAAATTTCTGCTTGATAAGTTCTGCCAGTGCGATAGCTACTTTCTTTGCAGGTGTGATTCTGTCTTCGCCATAGAGCACCATCGAGTGTGATATATCAATAAGGAGTGCAGTAGCACAGTTTGTCGAGTGCTCGGTTTCGTAAACTTCAATATCATCTTCGTTCATCGAGAGTGATGCAAGCACATCATCATCTTTTATCTCGCCCTCACGAAGTGAACGGCGCATGGCATTTTGCAAAGTACGCGAAAAATCTATGTTGGATGACTGGTCGCCGAAAGAATAATTCTTCGTGCTTGAAGTCCGTTCTACTCCTGCTCCGGAGTGTGGCGTATCGTGCATACCGCCCGGCGATTTCTTGAGTCCTTTGAATATCTCAAGTAGTGCGCTGCGTTTGATATTGCCAATCGCTTTATTCGTCGGCTTCAAGAGTGAATTCTCGTCCGTCTCGATAAGTCCCTGACGTTTGAGTTCATCGACGAACATATCGTATGTCATTTCGGGACCGAAGACGTTGTACTGCTCACCGAGATAGCGCATCCAGTTAAGGACTTCGTTCACATCGCCTGAAGTCTGGAGGAGGAGCTGATGGAAAAGGTCAAGCAGTTTCTGCAGATGGTCTTCTGCCGTCTTGCTTTTCCCGGGTATCCATTTCGAATATGCGACTTTCATGGCTAGTAGCTACGTAAAAAGTGATGGTATCGTTTCGTGGTGCGGGGCTGTCGTGATTCATACGAGGGTAGGGAGTTATATATCGGTTTTCAGCCGTGTCTGTATTAGCGAATTATTTCGTAGTTTTGAGTGTAGGATAGTTGCGGAAAATCCGATTTATCCCTATTTGTGTTGTAACTTTGGGCTTCCGAAGCGTTTTATAGATATTAACT
>JAYUZC010000138.1:0-6294 GCA_043752045.1 Bacteroidota bacterium
ATTGGCTGGCAGGTTTGATTCTAAAAGAGAGTGTCAGTCCGATGTTTGATTATTCTGTATCTGCATCGTATCAGAACCAATACCAAACATACATTGACCCTAACATTGATGTAAGCGACGAGTATAGAAACACCATCTATGATATTACGCTCCGGTCATACTATAGAACAAGCGAGCAGTTACGTTTTGGTGCAGTGCTTGAAGCAAATAAGAACGACTTGGAGAGTAATCAGAATGCAGATTCAGGAAGCACCGATATATCTCGCCAAAAATACACAGGATTGCTTTCTGCAACATACATCCCCTTAGAAGAACTTAAGCTAACAGGTTCGCTTCGTGTAGATAACATCTCCGATCAAGAAAATACACAGTTCTTGCCGGCCATTACAACAGAGTATGATTTTGGTGATGTAATGATCGGCGCATCGTACGGCAGATTCTATCATGCACCGACATTCAATCAGTTGTATTGGAAGGTCGGTGGGAATCAAGATCTCGAAGCCGCGCACGGCTCAAACCTCAATGGGTGGATAGAGTATAGCGCTGCAATGGAAAAAATATCATTTCACATGCTTGCAACGGCGAGCTATAATGCTATAAATAATCAGATACAGTGGCTGCCCGGGCAGTCGGGGATATGGAGTCCGTCAAATATTTTGAATGTAGTGACAAGCGGAGTGGAGTTCGGTGGGGAACTTCGTTATGAAGTATCGTCTCCACTTGCTGTCACTCTTCGTGAGCAATTCCAATATCTTGAATCACTCAATAAAACAAGCGGAAGTTTGAACGAGGGAAAATCACTTCCGTATGCGCCGAAGTTACGTTCTCTGACGCAGTTGACATGTACTCATCTTGCAGTCGGCAGTTTTTCTGCAATAGTCAGATTCCGAAGTGAGCGATATACTGACCTTGCAAATAACCCTACGACGACTCTACCACCTGTGAGCACACTTGACCTGACGTGGTCAAGCAGCAAGATAGATATTATAAAATCGCTTCCGCTTGAATTGCGGGTTGCGGTAAATAATATCACGAACGTCCAGTACGAGGAGATACCAAGTTTTCCGTTGCCGGGCAGGACGTTCACGCTTGGCATTCAACTGACCTTTAGTAATTTTTACAACAATCAATAAAACCACAATGAAAAAACTACACATACTACTTATGTTTGCATCTGTAGCGATGCTTACCTCTTGTGAATCGAATACAGAGCCAATTGATAATCCGACACCCACATTCGGCAAACGTTTGCTCATCTTGAACGAAGGCGGTTTCGGTAAGGGCAATAGCTCGCTTGATGCTTGGAGCTATAAAGACTCGACAAAAGCAGAGGATGTTGTTCCGGGACTTGGTGATACAGGCAACGACATCAAGCTCATTGACGATGAAGTATATATTGTTATGAATGAGTCGAATAAGATATGGGTGCTGACCTCTGATTCGCTGAAAGTCGTGAATACGATCGCTTTCGAGTCTGACTTTGACCCGACGCAGATCGCGAAGACCGCTGATGGTGAAGCAATGGTGCCGCTCTTGCACCGTGATAGTGTTGCTGTGATCAATACACAAACCAATACAATAAAACAATATATACCGACCGAGACATCAGGTCGTGGTATTGGAGTATTTGGCGGCAATGCGTATATTGCAAATGATTCAGGGGGAGTAACGATCATTAACGCATCAACGAAGGCAGTCTCGTATGTCAATAATATCATGGTCAATCCGTTTGACGTTGAAATTGATAGTGTCAATGGAAAGGTTATTCTTGTCGGAATTGGTGATTTTGTAACTTCTGCTCCGCCGGAAATGATTTGGTTTGATCCCTCTACGAAAACAGTCATGAAGAAAATTACCTTCGGAGCTTTTGATTACTTCCTCTCGAATTACGGCAGTTTTATCGGAGCCGATAAACTCTATCTTACCTTCGGTGACCGCGTAGCAATCGCAGACCTCTCAAGTCGCACGGTAACAAACAATTCGTTTATTGCTAAGGGCTATTACAGTGGAACATTTGATAGCCAGACAAGTGAGCTTATCTTTGGTGATGCTAAGGACTTCACGAATAACGGCTCTGTTGATTTCTATAATATTACAACTGCTACTATAACTCGGACAATAACAGCCGGTGTTATTCCTGCCCGTTTTTTGATATATACGAAATAATGGGGAGTTCTCGTTGTATTTTTGTGTTAAGAATAACCGTATGAATAATAATCAACCCAAAACAGAGTTTTTTTATGCTGCAGCCCTTGTCATTATTGGCATCGGCTCGCGGCTTGCCTTTAACGCGCTTGAGGTTTATAACTTCAACGCCGTTACCGCAGCATCGGTATTTGCCGGAGCGTATTTGCTCCGCTCACGCTGGAGCTACATCATTCCGATCGTGACAATGCTTGTTACCGACGCAGTGCTCGGCTTTTACTATCTGCCTTCAATGATGATCACCTATGGAGCACTTCTCCTGTGTGCATTCATCGGAAGTAACTATGCAAAGAAGCCATCGCTCGGCAAATGGGTAGGGGTTACGCTCGGCTCATCGCTTGCGTTCTATATCATCACGAACTTCGGCGCATGGGCATTCCAGACCGTCCAGCCGCAGCTCTACCCGATGACGTTTGACGGACTGATGATGTCGTATGTCAATGCGATACCATTCTACCGTAACTCACTCGTGAGCGACGTAGCGTTCAGCGCGATATTCTTCGCCGGGTTCGAGATGGCAAAGGTGTTTATACCATCGAAGAAGGCAGCTGTTGCGGTATGAAAGTGGATCTCAACAACATAATAATTGTATTGTGACGAAAAGGGCTTCTATAGGAAGCCCTTTTTTTCGGATAAAAAAGTATGCAGGCACGATTAGCATTAGAGAATGGCGAGATACTTCGCGGCAAGGGCTTTGGCGCACTTGATAAAGGTCGCGGCGAAGGGGAAGTCGTATTTACAACGGCGCTCACAGGGTATCAGGAGATACTGACCGACCCGTCGTATGCGTACCAGATCATTACGATGACGAACCCGCTTCAAGGTAACTACGGAGTGAACGACGAAGACCTTGAGAGCAGCAAGCCGTATGTCGGTGGCTTTGTGGTGCGTGAGCTATCGGAAATATATTCCAATTGGCGTGCCGAGACAAGCTTAGATGCATTCTTGAAAAAGCATGGTGTCGTGGGCATTGAGGGTGTTGATACTCGAATGCTCGTGCGTATTCTTCGCACACAAGGTGCGCTTCGAGGAGTAATATCAGTTGAGAATAAATCCGATGAAGAACTTGTCGAGTCTGCACGCCAGATTCCCGTGATGAGCGGTCTTGACCTTACCAAAGGCGTTACAACAAAAGCAAGTTATCAGATCAATAAGAACGGCAAAACGGCTCCGCATGTCGTCGTGATGGATTTTGGTATTAAGGAAAATATCCTTCATAAACTTCGCGACCATGGGGCTAATCTTACCGTCGTGCCTTCGACAACTTCATTTGATGAGATTAAAGAGTTGAAGCCCGACGGTGTATTCCTCTCGAACGGTCCGGGTGACCCAGAGGCAGTAACAGATGGTATCGAAACCGTGAAGTCGCTTATTGCATCCGAGAGCTATCCTATATTTGGAATATGTCTCGGTCATCAGCTTCTCTCGCTTGCGCTTGGTGGTGAGACGTATAAGCTGAAATATGGTCATCGCGGCGCGAATCATCCGGTGAAGAATCTCAAGACGAACACTATTGAGATAACATCGCAAAATCATGGCTTTGCAGTGAACCCGGATACGATGCCTGACTCATGCGAACTCACGCATATCAATCTTAACGATCATACGCTCGAAGGTTTCCGTCATAAGAGATTGCCGATATTCGCAGTGCAGTATCACCCTGAAGCATCACCGGGTCCACATGAAAGCGATTATCTCTTTGATGAATTTTTAGATAGCTTACGCGGATAACCCCTCAAGGAGTTTGCGGGCACATATTTGTCCGTTGCGGACTGCGCCTTCGATGGTCATGGGTAGCGAGTTCTGTGCTAAGTCCCCTGCGAAGTAGATATTCTTCTCATCAGAGATTCTGTTCGGTCTTAGCTTCTGATTCTCCGGAGTCAATAAAACTGTTGCTCGTTTCTCTTTAATGATCTTTGAGTGAACAAGCGTTGCATACTTCGCGCTTGGAATCGTTTGCTGAATATTCTTCCAAAGAGTATCCGTTATCTCTTCATTCGTCTTTTGCACAAGCCCATCACCTGCGCTTACCGTGCAAGCAATCAGCTGTTTTGCAAATGTTGACGGCTTTGGGAAGCACCATTGAAGCGATGTACCGATGAAGCCATTGATTGGAGCGTCAAGTATATTTCTATCAACCCAAAAATATGCATTCACGATAGGGGAGTATGTGAACCCGTCGGAGCGGGTGAAATTCGTTGCCCCGTCTATTGCCGCATCATAAACTTCAAGTGTCTTGCCGTCTTCACCGAGTATGTGTGCAAGTCCGCCCACTCTTGTTAATCCGCCAATAACTGCACCGTATTTAATTTCGCACTTCTTTTTGGAAAGATATTCAAGTGCAGGGTCAATAAGAAGTTCTGATAGTCCTACCTTCGGAAAGAGTATTTGGCTATATCTTCTATCATGAAAGAAAACAACTCGCATAATATTGATAAACACCTGTGCGCTTGCTTTGCTTGTAGGGGCATTCATCGTTGCAAGTATTATCGGCTCCCACAGCTTTTTGACGAGTGTCTCCGGTTGCTTTGTTTTTGCAAAGAACGCGTCGCATGTCATGTCATGCGAATGCTTATCTTGTGTAAGGAAGAGGATATTCAATCCGAATCGAATAGCGGCTGACTTCTCAAACCCTGCAAGCAGCGAAGAGCGAAATATACCAAGAAGAAGATTAACAGGTGTGGGGATATATTTTGGCAGCGATAATGATAATGAAATACCATCTGTAAAATGAAACGGTATCTCAAGCGATGAGCTTCGCTCAATTTTATCGTATGAACCGATAGCTTTGAGGTAGTCAATAGTAGATGTGTAGCATCCCATCAGTAGATGCTGACCATTATCGAGGGTGTCACCTGTTTCGCTCTCAACGAATGAGCGTGTTCTGCCGCCTGCTTCGCGTCGGGCTTCATAGATTGTAACCTCTATATCGGTATCGTGCTCGTTCGCAAGCTCGAACAGTTCGACTGCAGCCGCTAAGCCGCTCACACCTGCACCGATAATGGCTACTCTTCGTTTCAAATGGTTGTTAATTCTTTCGGTATGCAACAACGAAAAAAGACAACAAGGAAATTCATCAAAGAAGACGAACTCCCGAAGAAAACGGAGTTGTCGTTCTATGATAAGGTGTATATTGTTGCTTCGCAAATACCAAAAGGGAAGGTAACAAGCTACGGCGCAATCGCGAAGAAGCTTGGAATGCGAAGCTCTGCGCGGCTTGTAGGTCATGCAATGGCGGCAGTGCCGGATGAATTAGAGATACCAGCTCACCGCGTCATTAATAGTGCGGGTGCATTATCAGGGGCGCATAAATTTGGCGGATACGAAAGAATGCGCTGGCTTCTTGAAAGGGAAGGTGTAACTTTCAAAGGAGAGAGGGTTGATATGAAGAAGCATTTGTGGGAGCCGCAATGACAATCATTTACCCATGCATCATAGCCGAAGTCACCAACCTACCAACTAGCTCCGCTTCAAAGTTCTCCATCTCTTCAAGCCGTTTTTGAACTACATCCTCTTTGAAGTATAGCTTTGCTATACGGATGAACTCATTACGGTGACGCGCTTCGGATGCAAGAAGCGAGCGGTAAAACTCTGCAAGCTCTGCGTCTTCAATGCTTTCGGATAGAAGTTTGAAGCGTTCGCATGAACGTGCTTCTATCAACGACGATATGATGAGTGTATCGAGGAATTTTTGGGGCTCGGTCTTGCGTATTTGGGTGTGCAGTGCTTGGGCATAACCATCTCCAAAATCATGTGCGAAGGGGATACCTCGCTCTTCCATCTTTCGGAGCACCATCCGGAAGTGAGACATTTCCTCGATGGCAAGTTCTGTCATCTCATGGACAAGTTCGGCTCGCTTGGGGTAGCGGTTAAGTAGCATGATAGCCATGAGTGCGGCTTTCTTTTCGCAGTGGGCGTGATCGACTAAGATTGCGGGTATATCGCCTTTTACCTTTTCGAGCCACTGTGGGTTTGTATCGCATTTTAGTCCGAGCATACCCCAAAAACAGATTTTTTCCGGCTAAACTCCCAACTGACCTTAAAAAATGACATTTTGTGAACAAAACAAGTGAGAAAAGGGTGGAAAAC
>JAYUZC010000139.1:0-6274 GCA_043752045.1 Bacteroidota bacterium
CACTTGGTAGGGGTTTGTGTCCATGTTACTTCCGGACCTCCGGTAATTGCATCGGCTCCTTTGCCGCTGCCATGTTTGCTCATCCAACCAAATCCCTGCTCTTGGATATGTGCTGCTTCTGGTTCGGGACCAACGTTTGAAGGGTCTCCGGCTCCGTGTGCTTTACCGAACGTGTGTCCGCCTGCTATGAGCGCCACCGTTTCTTCATCGTTCATTGCCATTCGTGCAAATGTTTCGCGAATATCGATAGCTGCTGCCAAAGGGTCAGGGTTGCCATTCGGACCTTCGGGGTTGACGTAGATAAGTCCCATTTGTACTGCAGCAAGAGGATTCTCAAGGTCACGTTCGCCGGAGTAGCGTTTGTCATCAAGCCACTTTGTTTCCGAACCCCAATAGACATCCTCTTCGGGCTCCCATACATCTGCGCGTCCTCCGGCGAAACCGAAGGTTTTGAATCCCATTGATTCCAATGCAACATTACCTGCAAGGATCATGAGGTCTGCCCAAGAGATCTTGCTGCCATACTTTTGCTTGAGAGGCCAAAGCAATCTACGTGCCTTATCGAGGTTTGCATTATCCGGCCAGCTATTAAGCGGAGCAAACCGTTGCTGTCCGGCTCCTGCGCCGCCACGTCCATCACCAGTGCGGTATGTGCCTGCACTGTGCCATGCCAACCTGATGAAGAACGGCCCATAATGACCAAAATCCGCCGGCCACCAATCTTGTGAGTCGGTCATCAAGGTCAGGAGGTCTGCTTTGAGAGCATTGAGATCAAGACTTTTAAATTCTGTCGCATAGGTAAATTCTTCTCCCATCGGATTTGATAAAGAAGAGTTCTGTCGGAGAATTCTTACCTTCAGTTGATTTGGCCACCACTGGCTGTTCTGTGTTCCTCCGCCGGCTGTCCCATGCCCTGGGAATGGGCATTTACCATTCGTGCTATGTTCCATAAGTTCTTTAAATGATATAGTTTATATGGTAATCAAACAGAAGCGCATTGGCTACAAATCCCTATCATGATCCCTCTCTCAATGGTTCGAGAATACAATATTATTAACAGGTTTTACTAAATCGGATTTATTCAGTCCGATTTAGTGTTTACAGGTGTACGAGATTATGTTAAGACTTTCAAAAAGAGTAGAATACGGGTTAATGGCATTGCAGCACTTGGCTAAGAGCGGCAATGTTTCGACTTCGCGCGAGATCGCCGACTCGATGTCCATTCCCTATGACCTCCTTGCGAAAGTAATGCAGGCACTCAAGCGTGACGGTATCATTGATTCGTATCAAGGCGTCAAAGGCGGATACTCGATGATGCTTTCGCCAAATGCTATCCCGCTGACAAGGGTAATAAAAGCGATAGATGAAGATCCATCTGTTACAGACTGTACTCATGAACATGCGGAAGCATCGTGTTGCACATTGTTCGAAATCTGCACGATAAAAGGACCAATGAATAAACTTCAGCAAACAGTCGAGAAAGCATTTGCAAGCGTGACTGTTGCTGAATTGATGTAAAAAGTTTGAATACGAAAAGATATGTTGAAGCTACCTATATATTTGGATAATAATGCCACGACGCCGATGGATAAGCGCGTCCTGGATGCAATGATGCCGTACTTTACCGAGTACTTCGGAAATGCTGCAAGCCGCAACCATGAGTTCGGTTGGAGAGCTGAAGAGATCGTTGATTGGTCGCGTAATACGATCGCGAAATATATCGGTGCTGACGAGAAAGAGATCGTCTTCACAAGCGGAGCAACAGAATCTGACAACCTTGCGATAAAAGGTATTGTCGAGATGTATGCCTCGAAAGGCGACCACATCATCACGATCACAACAGAGCATAAAGCAGTGCTTGATACTTTTAAGGCACTTGAGCGGAAAGGAATAAAGGCAACATACCTTCCTGTAAATAAAGAGGGCTTTGTTGATCTCGATGAACTTCGTAATGCTATCACTGATAAGACAGTGCTTGTCTCTATCATGGCTGCGAACAACGAAATTGGCGTCATTCAAGACATTGAGAACATCGGTAAGATATGCCGCGAGAAAGGTGTGCTCTTTCATACTGATGCAACACAAGCAATCGGGAAAATGGCATTTGATGTCAACAAGATGAACGTTGACCTCGCATCCTTCACCGCTCATAAGATTTATGGACCGAAAGGCATCGGTGCACTCTACGTTCGTAAGAAAAACCCGCGTGTCAAACTTGCTTCGCAGATGGATGGCGGCGGGCATGAGCGTAACATGCGCTCGGGTACACTGAACGTACCAGGCATCGCAGGGTTCGGCAAAGCAGTTGAACTTGCTGTTACCGAAATGGGAACAGAGCTTCCGCGCATCCAAGTACTCCGCGATAGACTTTGGACAGGCATCAATGCACAGCTTGATGAGATTTACATCAACGGACCTGACCCAATCGAAAAGCCGGAATGGCGCTTGCCCGGCAACCTGAATGCAAGTTTTGCATTCGTTGAGGGCGAGGCAATGATGATGGGCATTAAGGACATTGCAGTATCGTCGGGTTCTGCATGTACATCTGCGAGCTTAGAGCCAAGCTATGTCTTGAAGGCACTTGGTGTAACAGAGGACTTGGCGCATACTTCTATCCGGTTCGGACTTGGAAGATATACGACCGAAGAAGAAATTGATTATACATTAGAATGTGTTGTAAAGGCGGTCAACCACTTACGTGATATGTCGCCCCTCTACGAAATGGCGAAGATGGGGATTGACCTAAAGACCGTTGAGTGGGCGCACCATTAAGTCTTTACAAAACTTATAAGAAATATGACGCAGTCAGCAGACATATTCGTTGATTACCCGTATGAGCTTTTTAGCTTTATGCGCGAGATCCGCAAGCCCGTTTTTCATAACTCGAACGTGTTTCTCCGCGATGTGCAGTATGCCATCCAGAGTTACTACGAGGATAGAGAAGGCGTAACGCTTCGCAATGATGCCGTCGAGGCAATGGCGAAAGAAGTTGCTCGCGGACTTGAAGCAAAGGGTATATTCAAACGTGTTAATCCGCAAGGATATTTGCTCATCTACCCTGAAATGTTAACAGGCAAAGATGGCACAAAGGGACCGCTCATGGGTGGTAAACCTGTGATGATGCCACCTCCGGCAGCAGCAGCTCCGGCAAAAGCAGCAGCGCCTGCGGCAAAGCCCGTAGCACCAGCGGCTGCGAAACCGGCAGCTCCGGTAGCAACAGCTACAACAGGTGGTGTGCCTTCAGGGGCGAAAGCTCCGCCGCCGTGGCTGAAGAAGTAAAAAGTTTTTTGTAAAGGTAAGAAAAGAGAGATTATTATGGCTTATTCTGAAAAGGTTATTGATCATTATTCCAACCCCCGCAACGTGGGGACACTCGACCCGCACGATCCGTACGTAGGTACAGGTCTTGTCGGCGCACCTGAGTGTGGTGATGTGATGCGTTTGCAACTCAAGATAAACGATGCAGGCGTTATCGAGGATGCAAAGTTCAAGACGTTCGGTTGCGGCAGCGCAATTGCTTCGAGTTCGTTTGCGACGGAAATGATTAAAGGCAAGACTGTTGATGAAGCATTCCAACTCAAGAACACAGAGATCGTTAAAGAACTCGATCTTCCACCTGTGAAGATACACTGCTCGGTACTTGCTGAAGATGCGATCAAAGCAGCAGTTGCGGATTTCAGGAAAAAACAGGAACAGTTGCACGCTGTTGCCGTATAACAAATTGTAAAAGAAAAGATACGTATGGAAAACGATGTAATGACAATGCCTCCGGTTCCGTCGCTTGATGAGACGACAGTCGAGAAGGCGTTCGCAAATATCAATGATGAGATCGTCATGACCGAGAAGGCAATGGCAGAGGTCAGGAAGATCATGGCTGCAAATAACATCCCTGATACCTACGGCTTACGAGTCGGCGTTAAGGGCGGCGGATGCAGTGGTCTCTCATACTCGCTCGGCTTTGATAAAGAAGCGCGTGAGACAGATAAGACGATCACCAAAGAAGACGTTCGTCTGTTCATTGACCCGAAGTCACTCTTTTACCTATCAGGTACAGAACTTGATTATACCGATGGTTTGAACGGACGCGGATTCGTCTTCAACAATCCGAATGCAGCGAAGACCTGCGGATGCGGTAGCTCGTTCGGCGTGTAAGGTATTAATGAAAGATCATTTCACAACGCTCGGAGTTGAGCGGAGATTTCTCCTTGAAAACGCCGCCTTAGAGCGGCGTTTTCATCAGTTACAGCGTACTTCGCATCCGGATAGATTTGCCGGTGCCGAAGCGAATGTGCTCGGTGATGCTACCAGCCACTCAAGTGAGATCAACATGGCATACCGTACACTCCGCAATCCGCTTGAACGAACCAAGCACCTCCTCTTTCTCTACGGGTACTCGGTTGAAAGCTCGAAGCAAGTGCCGATGGAGCTTCTGGAAGTTGTGATGAATGTGCAAGAAAAGTTGGCGGAGCTTGACTTTGCTGATGACACAAAGAAAGAGCAAGTATTTGAAGAGATTGCACCGCTTACGACGAGTCTTGAAGCAAAACGCGAAGCTATTGACTCTCAAAATAATGCGTTACAAACCAAATGGGACGGCTCGGAACATTCACCCGATACAAACGAGTTAAGTGCTGATGAAAACCAGCTTCTGGCTTCGATAACAAAGAACCTTGCAGAGCGAGCATATATTTCGACGCTGCTCGGTACACTTGAAGCTGCAAGCAAAGGTGAATCATTAGTATTAAAACACTAACGAACGTGATACGAGACAATATCAAAGCATCATTTCTCGAAGCGCAAGATACGCTATCGGCGTTCATTGCTGATGAGAATAATTTTAAACAGGTAGAAGCGTTTGTAGATTTGCTCTATACTGCCTTCACCTCTGGCAAAAAAGTGTATTCAGCAGGCAACGGCGGAAGCCATTGCGATGCAATGCACTTCGCCGAAGAGTGGACAGGGCGTTACCGCAAAGACCGCAAGCCGCTTCCGGCAATCGCGTTCAGCGACCCGTCGCACTTATCCTGCACATCGAATGACTACGGCTTTGAGCATGTCTTCGAGCGCATGATTGATGCTTTTGGCGGCGAAGGAGATGTATTCGTTGGTATCACTACTTCAGGTAATAGCAAGAACATTCTTCTCGCAGCAGAAGCCGCAAAGAAGAAAGGCATGAAGGTTGTCGGGTTGATTGGTAAAGATGGAGGTCCGATGAAAGCGTTATGCGATATCCCTATCATCGTCCCCGGCAATACGACAGATAGAATTCAAGAGCTTCATATTAAGGTCATTCACGTTGCGATCGAATGCACCGAACGCAGATTATTTCCCGAGCTTTACTAATAAAACATTTTTGGCACTACAAATCTCATTACCGGGGCAGGGTGATTTTGGCGGCAAGGTCGTTGGTATCGATCTTGGCACGACAAACTCTCTTGTTGCGTACGTCAGAGGCGGCCAGGCGCGGGTCATCCCCGGTGCTGATGGCGGCATTGTGCCGTCAGTTGTAACGCTCGATGATGCGGGTAATGTAGTATCTGTGGGCGTAGGTGCAAAGCGGAATGCTCTCCGTGATGCAGAACATACGGTCTATTCTGTTAAACGTCTGATGGGTAAATCTTATCAGGATGTCGGCAAGGAATCCCAGTTACTTTCCTATAAACTTGTCCCGCGTGAAGAAGGACTTGTCCGTGTTCGTATCGGCAATAAAGAATATACTCCTATAGAGTTATCGTCGTATATTTTGCGTGAGTTGAAAGAGCGTGCCGAAACATTTTTTGGCGAGCCGGTCTCAAAGGCAGTCGTAACTGTCCCGGCATACTTCAACGACGCACAGCGACAGGCAACAAAAGACGCAGGTAAACTTGCCGGTCTTGATGTACTTCGCATCGTAAACGAACCAACTGCTGCAGCACTTGCGTACGGGCTTGATAAACATAAGAGCGGCATTGTAGCCGTCTATGATCTTGGTGGCGGTACGTTCGATATTTCCATCCTCAAACTTTCTGACGGTATCTTTGAAGTGCTCTCTACACATGGTGATACCTATCTCGGCGGTGACGACATTGATAGACGCCTTATGGAGATGTTCATTACACAACTCAAGCGAGTTGAACCAACCTTCGAACCAACACCGGAAGAACTGCAAGCAATTCGCACCGAATCCGAGCGAATCAAGATAGAACTTACAACAAAGCAGCATGTAACGGTCGAATTAATCTTTTCGACACGGAATATCCACTATAAACGCGCACTCTCGCGGCAAGAACTTGAG
>JAYUZC010000140.1:0-14967 GCA_043752045.1 Bacteroidota bacterium
GGAAGCCAGATGCAAGAGCAACCACTATTCAGGTGAACCGTCGCTTACTTGGAGGCGGAGGTTGGGGGGTAGCAAAGACAGTGGTTAAGACAGACTCCCTCTACCGTGACACAACGGTTGAAGTCGGAAAGACGTATGAATATCGCGTTCGTAAGAACCTCACTGTCGGTGTTGCAATTACATCGTGGGGATATGTTGCGAGCGGGATAAACGTACCTGCTAAACGTGATAAAGGCGGCATATTCCTTGTCGTCGATACGACATACGCAACTGAATTGAAGAACGAACTTGAACGATTAGAGCGAGATCTTTTTGCTGATGGCTATAACGTTACACGGATTAATGTATCACGCAATGACAAGCCGATAGATGTGAAAGAAAGGATAAGCACTTTGTACTTTGCTGCCCCTTCAAAATATACAACGGTCTTTCTTCTTGGCAGAGTACCTGTACCATATTCAGGGTATTTAGTGCCGGACGGACACTCAGATCACATCGGTGCATGGCCCGCTGATGTTTATTATGGCGAGTTTGATATGGAATGGACGGATGATGTGAATGAAGATGATCCGCAAGTTAGTAATCCTCCTCTTGAAGAAAAGAACATTCGACCTGCACAATGGAATATGGCAGGAGACGGAAAGTTTGATCAAGCGCGACTTGATGATGACGTTGATCTCATGGTCGGGCGCGTTGACTTTGCGAATATGACGGGCTTTGGCAAAAATGAGAAGGAATTGCTAAAGCAATATCTTGATAAAGATCATAACTATCGTGTTGGACTTTTGACAGCTCCCAAGCGCGGACTTATTGACGATAATTTCGGATATTTTAGCGGTGAAGCATTTGCTTCAAGCGGTTGGCGCAATCTACCGACGATGGTAGGTCGTGATAGCGTCAAAGAGATTGACTGGTTCACAACGCTCTCAGTTGATCCGTATCTATGGGCTTATGGCACTGGTGGCGGCTATGATCAAGGCGCGGGCGGAGTTGGTACAACAAATGATTTTGCAACAAGTGGTTCTAAAGCTGTCTTCACAATGCTCTTCGGCAGTTACTTCGGTGACTGGAATACGACCAATAATTTCCTACGTGCACCACTTGCAGCAGAGTATGGATTGTCTTGTGCTTGGTCAGGCAGACCTTATTGGCACTTCTATCCAATGGCAATGGGTGAAGACCTCGGATACTGCGCTCGTAAATCACAAAACAACGCAGGCGACCTTGCAGCAAACAACAATGCTCACTTAGTTCATATAGCATTGATGGGTGACCCAACGTTGAAGTTATATCCGGTCATGCCGCCGTCAAACATGACCACGACGTCAAATGTACTTGAGAACTCAGCTTCATTAGGCTGGGACCATTCATCAGATCCTAACTTTGATGGCTATCAGATATACAGATCAACCGCTAAGACGGGCCCATTCAAACTACTAGTTACGGTTAGTAAAACAACTAACACGTACAAAGATATTTATCCGCTTGATAGTATTAACTACTATTTTGTACATGCATATCGCTTAGAGACAAGTCCGAGCGGTTCATATTATAACCTTAGTCCTGGGCATTGGAATCAGGCCGGTCCTCTAAAAAACAATGTTATCACTCGAGAGTCTTATCGCTCTGATAAACTTATCGCAATACAAACACCTCATTCAAGCCAGATTACCCTTTCACTTGAAAATACATCAGACATACAGATGTCACTCGTTGATGCGACAGGAAGAACGCTTTTAGTATTAACTGACCGAGTTCTCTCGCAAGGGGAGTATCACTTTGAACTTCCGTATTCAAATCTCTCAAGCGGCGTTTATTTTATTAGGGTTATAGGCACCCAAAAGCCGCTTTCGGCTAAGATATTGGTCGTAAAATAACGGAAAGCTCAATAGAGCGGAATCCATAGGTTTTGCCTTTGCGTTATCAATCTGATAACTAAGGTAAACCCATGAAGCACGTTCGTATATTTAGTGTTTTGCTTGTAATCTTGAGTCTTGCAGTGGTGTCAGTTCATTCTGCGCCAAGCAATGATGTCTCTGATAAAAAAACTGTTCAAAAAAAGCAGGTCAAAAAATCAAAAAGCAAAAAAAAGAAGGTAAAAAAGGATACAGCAACTGAAACGCTGCCTGCTCCGATCATCGAGCGTCATTATCCGCCACCGGGTTCAAGTGGACAGGTCAAGAACTATGACTTCTTGCTCAAGCGTACGTCATATCCAGATGGTGAAGTAACTCCAGAGTTGTATATGGCAGCGCATGAACAGGCACGTAAACTTCCTGTGTATTCACGACGCAGTCCACAGGCACAACAAGCAACCAATAAGTGGGTGAACGTCGGTCCTTTCGGTATTGGCGGTCGCGTCCCTACACTTGCAATGCACCCGACTGACTCGAACATATTTTATGCAGGTGCTGCGGCAGGCGGTGTATGGAAGACGACAGATCACGGCAATTCATGGAAAAATCTTACTGATACATTCCGTTTGCTTCCTTCGGGATACTTGACAATAGACCCGCATCATCACGAAACAGTCTATTACGGACAAGGCGAACCAAACAACAGTGCGGATTCATATCCCGGAAATGGTTTGTATCGTACAACCGATGGAGGTACTTCATGGTCGCATCTTGGTCTTGAAAAGACTCGCACTATTTCGCAGATCATTGTTGATCCTATAAATAGGAATACTGTTTATGTATGTGCTCCCGGCTCCTCGACAGCATCCGACTCGAACCGAGGAATCTATAAGACAACTGACTTTGGAGCAACATGGAAAAATGTTTTGCTTGTGCGCGGTGGAACGACCAAAACAGCTCGTCCTATACCTATCATTGACCTTGTGATGAACCCGCTCAATAATCAAGAACTTGTCGCTGCATCATGGGATAAGGCTGCGTATATCTATACAGGCCTTTGGCACTCGCTCGATGCAGGTGCATCGTGGAAGCGAATTGATACCGGAAAAACAACTTATCCGAATGCCCTCAAAGATAAACGCTTCGGGCGCAGCTCACTTCTGTGGGTCAATGCAGGTGCTTCGTCAGTATTGTACTCCGTCATAACAAAGACGGATACGAATATCATCACTGGTTATGCAACAGATGAGAATCTGTATGCTCTCTTCAAGACAACAAATCCAGCCGGAGATAGCTGGACAAAGTGTATTGACTCGACATTCCGCATTCCTTATAAAGGCAATAACGTAGATAGTGTTGATCTGTTCTACCGTCAAGGCAGTTACAATAACTTTCTTGCAGGTAATCCGAAGCGTCCTAATGAAATATATATTGGTGGTATAGATGTGGTCCGCTCAACCGATGGCGGTACAACATTTACAAATATCACTCGGGGTTATCCAGCATATTTTTCAAATGATAGAACGCAACACAGCGATCAACATGCGCTTGGCTTTTCGGCTGCTTCAAGTGGAGATGATTTATTTGTCGGCTCCGACGGTGGTGTATTCAACACAACAAACTACGGAGATAAGTGGACACAGTTAAAGGGTATCCCGATGACCATGATCTATCACCTTGAGCCATGGCGCGTCGGGATGACGCACTTAGGTGATAACTTTCCACCGGACTCTATAAAACTTATCGGCGGTACACAAGACAACGGTTCAATCTCAAGGGGCTTAACGAGTGAACCAGATTGGCGTTGGATAAATAGGGGCGATGGCGGCTGGGCGCAGGCACACCCTACCGATAAAGAAAAAATCATCACTTCACTTCAACTTGGTAAAGTTTTCGTGAAGAATACACTTGATTCTCTCCGACCAAACCTCACAACCGATGAAGGCTCTGCAGATAACACTTATCGTTGGTATCAGATCAGCCGCATACTCACACATGGTGATAAGCGATTGACCGATACGAATGAAAGCTGTTCGTTCATTCCGCCAGTTGTACTTGATGATGAGCGTCCGGACGAGCTTTACACTCCGCGCACAAAACTCTATCGTGCTAAAATAGACTGGGCGAATCCTGACAGTACGAAGTGGAGCGTTTGGAGCCCGCAGCTTGGAGGTACATTGAATAAGCCAAGTAATTGGTACACAGGATATATTAATGCTGTAGGTGTAGGTGTTAGAGATGAAAATAACCGCCCGATGCTATGGGTTGGCGGCTTACTCAATCAATCTCGCGCAAGTTTATATAGAACAGCGTACGATCCGTCTTTACACCAAGACTCTATGCCTCGTTGGATTAGAGCCGATACAGGACTCACAGCTGCATACGTTTCTTGTATAGTGCCCGATAGAGGTGATTCGTTGAAGGCATTTTGCTCCCTATCAAGTTTCTCGACAAACCGTATTTACAAGACGATCAATGGTACACGATGGACAAGCATTACAGGGGATCTTCCTTCTGCGCCGATCAACTCGTTCATCATTGATACCGTCGCAGAGCAAGGAAATCCGCTTGCGAACAACCAGTGTATTATTGTTGGTACTGACATCGGTGTCTTCGTGACGACGAACGGTGGTAAGAATTGGGCGACACTTGGTGAAGGCCTTCCACCTGTTGTTGTAGAGCATGTTACACGATATAAGAACTATCTCATCGCTGCTACACATGCTCGTGGCGCATTCGTGATAGATATTTCTGACCTTCGTGCAGAGCCGCTTAATTCAGTAAGAGGCGAGAGCTATACAGGTAAGATAGTATTGAATTCTGTCCGTCCGAATCCTTATCATGGCATTGGCTCTCCGATAACCTTAAACCTAACAAATGGTGAGAATTCAGAAGAGAATGTCTTCGTAGAAATTATCAGTGCAGCTTCAGGGATAAAGATGCTATCACAAGAGATGAGAGTTGGGATTGGTACAAACGATATCGAGCTCCAAGCGAATACACTTTCGAATGGTACTTACATTATATCTCTCTCGAATGAGAAAGGTCTTATCGCAACAGAAAAGATAACAGTCGTAAAGTAGTAGATACAAAAAAGGGATGAAGTTAACTTCATCCCTTTTTCTTACATACGTAAAGGTTTTATCCTCTTGTCATAACAATCTCTGCATACTGCGGTACCATTGCTTTTTTGGTAACAGGTTTTGCCGCCTTAGCTTTTTTCTTCTTTTTACCTTTTGCTGCAGGCTCTTCCGGGGTTTCGGTTATCATACGTTCAAACTTTCCCGGGGGGAGCGTATTGATAATATCAATGGAGAAATTTGAACCTGACAAATTTTTGGACATAAAGAATGATGTCAAAGCACTCTTGCGGCTATTTGCAAGCTCTGTCTGCGCTGTTGCCGATTTTCCCGAAGGGGTAGCATCAGGATAGACGGTACATCTCAAGCTTAACTTATTACGCTTTGCCGCTGCTACGATATTCTCAAGATCAGCGAGTACAGCGCCCTCGATCTTCGAGCTTTTTGGCTCAAAGACAAGTGTTGAAAATGAAAATGCAGAGTTTAGTTCAAGTGGACGAAGTTGTAAGGTCTTCGGGACTTCCTGATATTTATCAGACGGCGGGATGCTTAATTGTTCCTCCTGGTAATAATAGTCGCCATTAGTGTAGGTGAGTTTGTACTGTATGCCGGATTTGAGGATGATCTGGAATTTCCCCTCTGTATTTGTCTTGCCAGTATTGATAAGTTTGCTTCCTTCAAATACAGAGACACTGACATCGGGGACATTTCCTCCTTTTGTGCTTGTGATCTGTCCTTTGAGGAGGGCAACGGGCTTATTGCCCTGTGCAAATGCAGATACTGCACAAACAGCGAGAAAAAGGGCTAAAATAAACTTATTTTTTGAGTTTGTAAACGTCATAGGTAATGATTTTGCTAATTACTTCTCTCTATAAACGCAAATAAAGCCATAGCGTTACACTTTTTGGGCAAGATTATTTATTTCTCATACAAAGGGACAAAAAAAGACCGATTGCTTGCGCAACCGGTCTCCATAATACCCGCTCGTGTTTTCACCTAACGCATTACCATCATCACCATACGACACGGGCATCACTAGTTGTATATACTGGTAACACCAGTTCATGTTTCGGAAATTCCGAAATATGAATTATTAGTCATTTTTATTTCACTTCTGCATACGCAGGGCGTGGCTTGCGCATCTTCGAGAAGATGTTTATACGTCTGAAGAAGCGCGGGAATTTCTCGCGTGCGCCTTCAATGTATGTGTACATGACCGGTACCAATACGAGTGAAAGTATCATCGAACTTGTCAATCCACCGATAAGTGCGATAGCCATTGCCTGACGGAACTCTGAGCCTTCGCCAACACCCATTGCAAGCGGAAGCATACCTAAGATCATCGTTACGGTAGTCATGATGATAGGGCGCAGACGAGTCGGTCCGGCTTCCATCAACGAGTCATGTACAGTGTGTCCTTCTTCACGTCGAGAATTTGCTCGGTCAACGATGAGAATAGCGTTTTTTGTCACCAGCCCCATAAGCATGATGAGTCCAACGAGCGTAAATATAGAAAGTGTCTTTCCAGTTATCCATAATCCCACCAGCGCGCCAATAAGTGCGACAGGTAATGAGAACATAATCGTCAACGGATGAGCATAACTCTCGAAGAGAGCAACCATGATCATGTACACGAAAAGAATTGCGAGCAAGAATGCAATACCAAGATCACCAAAGGATTTCGACTGATTTTCTGCATCACCTGCAAAGTACGGCTCGTTCATCCCTTTCTTTACCGGCATGGTCTTAATAATTTTTTGGATGTCCTGCACAACATCACCGATAGGTCGCCCTGCAAGCCCACCAGTAAGCGTTACGACTCGCTCACGGTTCTTACGCCCGATAACTGCAGGCCCTTCACCATAGTAAAGCGTTGCAATGTCAGAGACTTTCATCTGCTGACCTGCACGGTTAATGATCGTTATGTTTGAAACATCTCGCGCATTCGAGCGGTCTATCTTATCTAAGATAACATTGATGTCATATTCTGTTTCGCCTTCTTTGAACTTTGCATCAGTGTTACCCGCAAGTGCAGTTCGTATAGAAAGCGCAGCTTCACCAAGCGAGATATTATTTGCCGAGAGGCGGTCTCGGTCAAATACAATCTTTACTTCGGGCTGTCCCGCTTCATAAGAACTCTTGATGTTTTTTACCCCATTGATGTCCTTGATCTTCAATGCGAGTGAGTCTGCATACGCGACAAGATCCGGAAGGTTTGTACCGCGCATCTCTACCTGAAGAGGTGGTTGATTTGCAGAGCCGAAGATACCGATAGGTTCAGTTCGAACGATAAGTCCCGGAATATCAGCAGCCATTTCTTTTACATGCTTCATCTCTTCCTGCATTGAGCGGATCTGCTCATGTTTCTCGCGTATCTTGACTTGTATCTGTCCGACGTTGCCGCGATCAACCTTGCCCCATGCATTCTCCTGTGAGCCGGTGATCGTCATATATCGGACGATGTTCTTCTCGGCTGCAAGTTTCTTCTCATATATCTGTATGAGCGAATCTGCTGTCTTGATGTTTGTGCCGGCAGGGAAGTCATAGTTGAGGGCGAACTCACCTCTATCAGGTGCTGTGATGAACTCTCCGCCTATCTTGCCTGTGATAACAAGACTACAGCTTGCCAAGAATAACAGCAAAGATGAAAAAACAATAGTTTTACGATGTGCAAGTGACCACTCAAGGACGTTCTTATATTTTTCTGTTAGCCAATCCTGAAATTTCTCGAACGCATCTGATATCCCACGCAAGATATTCGCCATCCAATGGACGATGTTCATTATCCATCGAACTATTGCAAAGCGGTATTCTGGCTTTTCTTTATTTTTTTCTTTTGGCCTGCCAAATTTTGATGCAAGCATCGGCGTAAGAGTAAAACTGACGAAAAGAGAAATAAGTGTTGCTACTACAACTGTCAAACCAAACTCACGGAATATCTTCCCTGCAAGACCGGATACCAGTGAGATTGGTAAGAAAACTACGACGTCAACAAGTGTGATAGCGATAGCAGCAAATCCAATTTCATTTCGACCTGCTATTGCTGCCTGAATCGGCGGCATACCATCTTCAAGTTTTCTATGAATATTTTCAAGGACCACAATTGAGTCATCGACAAGCACACCTATAACAAGTGCAAGCGCCATCAAGCTCATCATGTTTAGTGTAAAACCGAAGATCCACATGAAAAGGAATGTACTTACAAGAGATGTAGGGATGGCAAGCATAACGATAAGAGCATTTCGTCCACTGCGCAAGAATAAGAAAAGAACAGATGCCACGAGGACGATAGCGATGCCAAGATCACGAAAAACTTCACGAATAGATGCTCTGGTGAATGTCGTTACGTCTTGTGCTATGGTAAATTTTACATCTTCACTTGCGTATTCGTTCTCAAGATTTGCAAATGATTCATACACTTTGTCCGCCGTTGAGGTCGCATTGGCATCAGATGTTTTAATGACCTGAATACCAACTGCATCTTCGCTGTCATAGCGAGTAGGAGCAGAATCTTCCGCATACGTATCAGTAATAGTAGCTACATCCTTAAGATAGATAGTCGAGCCAGAAGGAAGAGTGGTTATCGGGAGGACACCCATTTCATCAACAGAAGTGAACTTACCCTTTACACGAACGATGTATTGATCTGTCTCTTGCGTTACCTTTCCGGTCGGGAAGTCAAGATTTTGTGCTTGAAGAAGCTGAGACACTTGCGTGATTGATAAATTAAACGCACGAAGTTTTTCATTATCAACAGCGACCTTTATCTCGCGTTTACGACCACCTGTGATGTTAACTTGTGAAACACCTTCGGTTGATTCAAGCTTTGGCTTTATCTTATCCTTCGCGAACTGATAGAGTTCTGTCGAGGTAAGAGATGGAGACGTAAGTGCTGCACGGATGATCGGTGCTGCCGAGATGTCGTTCTTCAAAATTACCGGCTCAAGCGCATCCTTCGGAAGTTTCGAGCGGATCTGACTGACACGACGCTCAATATCCGATGCCGCATCATCAGCTTTTGCCGTAAGCAAGAACTGACCGAGCACGACGGAATATCCTTCATTTGAAAATGAACGCACATTATCAAGCTGCGCCGCGCCTGCAACTGCCTCTTCAATGGGCTTCGTTATAAGGTCTTCTATTTCTTCAGGACCTGCACCTGGATATGTTACAACTACTGTAACCCAGGGGAAGTCCATCTTCGGCAACAAGTCAGTGCCGAGCTTCGAGTATCCGAGCAATCCCATCACTGCGAGCGCGATAAACACGATCGTGATGAATGCCGGACGTTTAATTGAAAGTTCTGTAATAGACATAAGTTTTCCGCCTTACAATTTGTAACTTTTAATTTGTAACTTTTACTTTCGAACCATTTTTTATTTGGTTCTGCCCGAAGGTAACGACGACCTCATCACCGCTAAGTCCTTCGGTGATTTCAATGCGTTCAGTATTCGCAACACCGGTCTTTACAGCCGTAAGTTTCGCTACATTATTATTGACAACATAGACCTGTGTCTTTGTGCCGTTTGTAATGACTGCTGCAGCGGGGACGGTGGTTACATCACGTGCTGCATCACGCTTGATTTCCGCCCGTGCGAACATACCGCTCTTTAACTTGTTGCCCGGATTTGGAATCTCAACCTCGACCATAAATGCACGAGCCATATCTGCTTTCGAGCCGAGCGAAATGATCTTCCCTTCGTAGCTCTTATCCGGCATAGCATCAACAGTAACAGTGACCTTATCACCATTCTTAATAAGTGGCACATCAAGTTCGCTGACACCTATCTTGAGCTTCATTCTGGAATCGTCAACAATAGATGCTACCTTTGATCCTGGATTAAGAAGCTCTCCTTGGTTTACATAGCGCATCGCGACGGTACCAGAGAACGGTGCTCGAACTGTTGCATCTGCCAGTTGACGCTTTGCATACGCTTCACCACTCTCAGCTGCTTTGAGTTGTGCTTGAGCAGTTTTTACACCAAGATCAGCAAGTTCAAGCTGGCTTTTGGTTATAGCATTATCACGGGTGAGTGTCTCCGAGCGATTGAGGTCAAGCTTTGCTTTTGCAAGTGATGCTTCTGCAGTTTCACGAACTGCTTCTGCCTGACGAAGTGCGATGATCTTGAGTTCGTTATCAACTTGCACAAGTGTAGAACCCTGTCCGACACGTGAGCCATTCTGAATGCCTACGGCGACTATTCTGCCATTTGTTTCGGAATTGATTGTAGCTTCACGGACACCTTCAAGCGTACCGGTTGCTTTAAAGGTCGCCGTCATCGGAGCCATTTCTGTTTTGCCGATTTGAACGGAGAATACTTCCTCCGCTGATTTTGCGGATTGTGCTTCTTCTTGTTTTCCGCAAGAAGATAGTGTAATGACAGTGAGTGCTAAAATGATCAGAGTGATACCTGAGAGCTTTTTCATAGAATTCTTGTATTTGTAGATGATGAGTTTACATTTTATTTAAGTTCAATGCCGAGCGCACGTTTGTACTTCACTTCGGCAATCAGAAGATCGTATGTTGCATCAGTAAAATTAGTGCGAGAGTTACCGAGTGAGAACTGCGCATCAAGCAATGTAATAAGCGGGGCTGTGCCGTTATCATACTGAAGTTGTGTAATGCGAAAATTTTCTTCAGCACTTGCCAATACCTTCTTAGTGATAGCAAGCCGTTGGATAGCCGATGTCTTTTCGCTGCGAGCATTCTCTAACTCTACTTGTATTCCGTTAGAAGCGGCTTGACGTTGAAAGCGTATTTCTTCGATCTGGGCTTGCGCCTGGTCTATTTTCGCTTTTGTTCCAAAACCGGAAAAGAGATTCCACTTTAACTGAACACCACCGACAAGAATATCAGAGTTGCTTGAGAATGATAAACTCTCCTCTTGCCAGCCGTAGCTACCGAATATGGCTATGTTAGGAAAAAAATCTGAGGCACTAATACGTTTTGCTCCTTCAAGTCCAGCTTCTGTCGCAAGTAACTGCATAATTTCAGGGCGATCTTTATATGCTGTTGTAAGATCGGATTGTATGGTTGGTAGTGCCATCTTGCCATCTCGGGTAGCAGGATTATCTACTACATCACTAATAAAAGTACTTAGTTTTGCTGTCTCTTCTGGGCTAAGTAATTCAATCGTAGCATCTGCTTTTCGATTGAGAAGACTATTAAAAGCAGTTTGTGCAACAACTTGGAAGCGACGCGTGGTTATCACATCACCTTCTGCGGTAGCAATGCCTACCTCTGCCCGCAACACATCGTTTTTGGCTACTTTATCGGCACTAAAAAGTGCCTTCGTGAGCTTGTAATTCTCTTCAGCAAGTTTTAGCTGATTTTTTCTTACTTCAATCAGAGCAGAGGCTTTTGCATAATTGTAATATGCCTGACTTACTTGTAAGCTTATATCACGCTCCGTCGCAGCGACCTGTGCTATTGATGCATCACGAAAAGCTTCAGCAGTTGAGACTCCTTGCCACACCGCATAGTTACCGATAGGCCATACTGCCTCTATTTTTGTGTCCCATGGTGTTAATCCCAAACCGGCTGTATTGACTGGGCCGATAGTCGGAATGTCAATAACTCTTCCACCTTCAAATGCAGTGAACCGTGAAGAAACATCAATTTTTGGGTATAGATACGACGCAGCTTCGTTAACCTTAGCATCTGTGCCTCGCCATCGCGCTTCAGCTGCTTGAACCTGAGGATTATCATTCATTGCAAGAGCAATGTAACTTCTGAGTGCCTGTGGTATCTGCATATTTTGCGAGTATGCAGAGCTAACAAGTGATGAGAATAGAAAAAGAGCGAGAATGTGTTTTTTCATAACCGGTGATGGGTTACTTATGATAGTTTAAACTGGTTGTTCTTCAGAGAGAAGTTGATTTGTTAACAGCGACGAAGAGTTGCCTTCTTGTTGTCGAAGATCAGCAATGACACCAAGTTCTGTCATTGATGGAAAGCGAAGTGTGCTAATATATTTTGCACCTTCTGGCGTTACTGCATGAGTCAATGCTGATGTAAGAGCAAAATCATATAGCTTTGGAAAATCAAGATTTGCCATGTTGAACTCATTCTTTGCGGCGACGATATTTCCGGGTGTCAGTTTCAATCGTTGATAGAGACGTAGTATGCTCATAGAGTTTATCCACATAAGCATTGAAAGGGAAAAGCTATCAACATCATGTTTGATAGTACCTTCATTTTTTGCTTCATCTATCATTGCTACAAGAAACTTCCAGAGCCAACTGCTTTTTTGATCGAGTTCGGCGAAGAGTTCGTCACTAATAAGTGCGCGCTGCGGAAAATCCATATTGCACATCATGCCAAAATTGAAAGGCCGGCTTTCTGCAAATTCCCAATACGACTTTCCAACTTCTGTTATCTTTTGAATTGCAAGTGGGGCACGCTCGAAGGCATCATTGAATGCTGCGTTCATCAAGTCAAACGAACGCATGATAAGCCCGACCTGAAGTTCGTCCTTATTCTTGTAGTAAAGGTAGATCGTCCCTTTTGCAAGCTCGGCTTCCTTGGCAATGTCATCCATGGTGGCTTGGGAAAGCCCCTTTGCTTGGAATATGCTTTCGGCTGCATCCAGGATCTGATTTCGCCTGGCTTCTTTTTCCCGTTCTTTGCGTTCTATAACACCCATAAGTCATTTGTATAAAGTCGTTTATCATATATATGAATAAACGTTAATGCGTCGTTACGCTGCTCCGCAATAAATGTTACACTATAAACTGACTGACCGTCAGTCAGCTGTGCTTAATCTAATCTTTAGTGTAATTTATAATGAGCTGGGTAACTGTTTTCTCCTGTGTGAGTACCAACTTGAATAAACTCGGTATTTTTGTAGAGAATGATTGATAACGATTTTAGTTTTTCAAGCCGTGACCAAAAGAAGGCCTATGTTCGCACGATGTTTAGCGACATTGCAGGACGATATGACTTCTTGAACCATACTCTCTCGATGGGCTTAGATAATGGTTGGCGAAAAAAAGCAATTGCCATCGTCAAAAGACATATGGCAAACAATGAGTCTCCCAATATCTTAGACATTGCCTGTGGAACAGGCGACCTCTCGCTTGAAGCATTACGACAAATCCCTTCAGCAAATATTACAGGAATTGATCTTGCCCGCCCAATGCTTGATGTCTTTGAAGAGAAAGCATCGAAGGCAAAAAAGAGTATTCTCATAGAAGAGGGGGATGTAGAAGCACTAAGATTTCAAGACGGAGCATTTGATGTTGTTACTATCGGCTTTGGTACACGCAACTTTACGAACTTAGAGATTGCATTCAAAGAAATATATCGGGTCTTGAAGCCGGGAGGTATATTTATTAATCTTGAGCTTTCAAAGCCACGAAACTTCCCGATGAAACAATTATATGGATTCTACAGCCGGTTCATACTCCCTGTCGTCGGAAAGACCGTTTCAAAACATAGTGAAGCATACTCATACTTGCCGGACTCCATCCGACGATTCCCTGAAAGAGAAGAGATAGTTGACATGTTGAAACGAATTGGTTTTGCAGAAGCTATATGGCAAGATCTATCAGCAGGTATTGTCACTATGCATATTGCGGTTAAATAATGCGTAAAGAACTTGTATCCCTCTCGAAAGAGACTCTCATCTACGGTACAAGTACTGTCGTATCACGCTTTCTTAACTTTCTCCTCGTTCCGTTCTATGTAAATGTTCTTGCATCGACAGCGGAGTATGGTATTGCAAGTTCGCTCTATGCATGGATAGCTTTCTTAAATGTTATCTACCCGCTGGGTTTGGAAGGAGCATACTTCCGTTATGCAGCAAAAGGAGAACAGGAATCAAGGAATATAGACGATGAGCAGCGTCTGTTCTCATCGCCATTCACGGCGATACTACTATTTGGACTTATTGCATCTGCGATACTCTATTTGTTGTCAGACGTTATTGCCCCACCATTGTTTACCGATCCAAATACCGACATATCTACAATGCTGCCGATGCTTGTAACAATCGTGCAATGCTCCGCAGGTATTCTGCTTTTCGATAGTCTTGCAGTACTACCGTTTGCAGTATTGCGTCAAGAGAAACGTCCCAAACTCTTCGCTGCAATAAAAATAGCGAACATTGTAATTACGCTGGCTCTGAATTTCTATTTTATTCTCGGTTTACATCTTGGTGTAACGGGTATCTTTTATGCAAATCTCATTGCCTCTGCGGTGACGTTCTTTCTCCTTGTACCGAGTTTTCTACCTCGCCTGAAACTTACACTTGATAAAGAAGTGCTTAAGAAGATGCTTCCGTTCGGTTTAACAAATGTACCTGCATATCTCGGAGCGATGATGGTGCAAGTCATAGATAGACCAATTATCCAATCATATCTTGGGCTTGGTGCAGTGGGTATCTATCAGGCGAACTATCGGATGGGGTTTATCATGATGGTCTTTGTGTCTCTTTTTGAATACGCATGGCGTCCGTTCTTTATGCGCCAACATAAGACCGATGACACAAAGGCGAGATTACTCTTCTCGCGCATCTTCACCTATTTCATGCTTATTTGTTTAGTTGTATTTCTTGCACTGTCGTTTTTTCTTCCATATATACTCTCCACACCGATCTTCGGCAGGCAGCTGCTTCGTGCGGATTATCTGGTTGGTATGAGTATTATTCCGGTTGTCTTATTTGCGTATATCTTCCAAGGAATGTACACGAATTTTATCGCCGGTATTTATATCAAGGATAGAAATAGAGTATTGCCGCTTATTACCGGAGCCGGGGCATTCGCAAAAGTAATAGTAACGGTTGCGCTTGTGCCTATCATAGGCATAATGGGGGCTGCACTTGCATCACTTGTAGCGTATATTATCATGGCACTCTATATTTACAGAGAATCACAGAAGGTATATCCGATAAAATATGAGTGGGGCAGAGTGCTTGAGCTGTTTCTTGCTATCGGAGTTGCGTATGGCATTGAGAGATTGATAGTTGGTAGTGAACTGCTTACTGATCCTACTGATCTGCTCATTCTTCGCAGTGTTCTATTTGTTTGTG
>JAYUZC010000141.1:0-2374 GCA_043752045.1 Bacteroidota bacterium
GTGACGGCGTCATGTGCATCGCCAAGAAGCTGCGAGCCAACGACGTTCATCGTTACGGTAAGCTTTAACTCTCCCGAGTCAACTGATTCTAAAAGACGATAACTCTTAATCTCCACGAGTTCGGCATTCGAGCCAACATATTCTTTCAATGCATCAATGATTGTTGCCCTTGCTTCTGTTACATCGCGCATTTGCTGTATTGTCATATCAGACCGCTCTTCTTCAAGATGGGTTATGACATGCGTTATCTCCGGCATTTGAAGTATTATCGCTGACTCTATCTCCTCACTCTTTGTATGAGCATCGTTGAAATCACTGCCTGCGGGAAATTCAATGTGAAGGTCAAGAGTAAGCTCACCTCTTTCATCACGCGTAAGCTCGATATTGTGCGGGAGAATACCGTAATCAGCAGTGATGATTTTTATCGTCTCGAAGGGTGATTCATTGTCTGTCTTTATTGGCTTCCACTGGATATTTACTTCCGATGAAGGATACTTCTCTCGTATGCGGCTTTCAAGATTTGCGAGGATATGCTGTATTCCGACAAAAGGCAATACTCTGTTTATTTGGACAAAGGCATCAATAAAAAGTACAGATGATGCCTCTCTCATTCGTAGTGAATCAACTTCAAGAATGCCATCAGTGTCTTTGATGATAAGCATAACAGCGTCACTGTCGCCGCCCGTCGGCATTTTATCCATGAGCACATCAACGGAGCTTTTGCCTTGTCTGATGCTCTGGATACCAACGAAGAGAGATACTGCTATAGCAGCGTACGAATCTGCGGCAGGAATATGGAAGAACTCGGTAAGAATAATACCGACCGCAACAATAAGCACGCTTAGTCCATCGGCAAGGAAATGCAGTGCGTCTGCACCGAGTACTTGCGAACGGCTTGCATCGGCAGTCTTTTTTATTGCTCTTGCTCGCCACATATCAAGCGAGAATGACAAGCCGAGAATGATAAATGTGAAGGCATCAATATCAAGAACTACAGATTCCGGCGAACGGAGACGGGAGACTGCTTCAACAAAAATCCATGCCGATACTCCAACAAGGAATATACTTTGGAAGAGACCGGAAAGACTATCAAACTTCCCATGACCATACGGATGATCTTCGTCAGGAGGCAATGCACTCACCCTTACAGCAACAAAGGTAAAAAGAACAGAGAGGAAATCAAATGCAGAATCAGTAGCGAGTGAGATGAGGGCGAGTGAACCCGATAATAGACCTGCCGTTGTCTTTATTATTATGAGGACGAGCGTAACAAGCAACGATATTTTGGTGATACGAAGTTTCTCGTGTTCGCTATGGCTTTGAGATTCGAGTGTATTCACCTTATCGTTGGTTTTTGTGCCCGAGGCCGGACTTGAACCGGCACAGTCTCACGACTACTGCGCTCTGAACACAGCGTGTCTACCATTTCACCACTCGGGCTAATTCGGCATTTCTAACAGTAAGATTCTTTGCGTCGTTTCTCATAATTGGTAAATCAGATTCACCTCTTTCGTGTTTAGGAAGCCGATATTTTGACACTCTTATCTTTCTACTAAGAACGAATGGCGATTCTCGAACCAATAGCATCCAACGGCACGTCTTTGCAAGATTGGACCATCGAAGATGCTATCCATACCTATAGTTTACACCGTTGGGGTCTTGGCTATTTTTCTGTCAACGAGAAAGGTAATGTCTCTGTCTCCCCAATGCGTGATAAAGGCGCAACCATTGACATCATGGATGCTATCGGCGAGGTTAAAGATGCGGGGTTGAAGTTTCCTGTTGTCATTCGCTTTCAGGACTTACTTCGCGATAGAGTTGAAACACTCAATCGCTCTTTTGCAGCTGCAATTGCAGAAAATAATTACAATGGAAGCTACCTCGGTGTCTTCCCTATTAAGGTCAATCAGCTTCGTGAAGTTGTCGAGGAGATCGAGGACGCAGGTCGTCCGTTTAACTACGGATTAGAAGCCGGTTCAAAGCCGGAGCTATTTGCTGCACTTGCTTCACATAAGAATAACGACTCTCTTATTATTTGCAACGGATATAAAGATACAAATTTCATCCGCACAGCAATGATCGGTCGCAAGCTGGGCAAGAAGGTCATCCTCATCGCTGAAAAACTTGAAGAGATAAAAGCCATCCTTACCGTTGCAAGTGAGATGGGGGTTGAGCCGATGATAGGTATTCGTATCCGTCTTGCCGCACAAAGCACAGGTATATGGGCTACATCTGGCGGAGAATCTGCGAAATTTGGTCTTTCAACAATGGACTTGATGTCTGCTGTTGATTACTTGAAGAAGAAGAATGCTACGTCTGCTCTGAAGATGATACACTTTCATATTGGAAGTCAGATACCCGATATTCAATCGAT
>JAYUZC010000142.1:0-6244 GCA_043752045.1 Bacteroidota bacterium
ATTCCGCAGACGGGGACGGATTCTTCAAAGTTCGATGTAAGTTACTTACCCGCGATCACTCCGTGCGACAAAGTAAAACATACTATCACTGTCAATCAAAAGGATTCTACGATCGGCGGTTGTTTTGATTTTACGTTTGAGGATTGCGTTGGTAACAAGAGTGACACAACGATGTGCTTTATCCCAAAGATCGTCCCTGCTAATCCGGACACATTACCTCCGATCATTAGTATTGTTGAGCAGATCGGAAAATTTGACAGCACTTCACCAATTTGTAATAGCAGATTGGATTCACTTGTAGCCAGGGAGCCGCGTACAACAGACAGAGGTCTCATTTCCATATTTGTTACGGCTTTCAATAATATGGAATTGCGCTCGCTGCCTGTAACTCCAGGCGCAAAAGAGCATTTCTTCGCTGTTCGAGTAATTGATTCCATGTACGATGGAAATATTACGGTACGAGCGATGGATCTTGATTCTAATTTCAGCGATATAACATTACTCTATTGTACAATAGCTGATACAATAAAGCCAAGAGTGCAGATAGAACCAGATGGAGTCTATAGAGGCAGATGGATGGTGAAAGTTTGGGAAGACCGCCCTTGGGATCGTTTGATAGATATTATCAATGTCGTCAGCCCTGTTAATGTCCGATTCCCCAACGGCGCACCACCGACCCTAGCCCAGACGAGTGGAAGAGATTACTACGAATTCCCGATCGTTGCACTCGATACGACGAAGCCGTCTTCATTTTGTATCGATGCTATCGATCTTGCAAAGAATATCAGTTCAAGGATATGTGTGACACAAGGTATTGATTCGGATAAATATGCGCCGGTCATTACTTATGTGCCACCGGCAAATACGAACCCGATCCTCATTACCGTTACTGTTGATGACCGTCATAAAGATGCAAACGGTGACTCTATTGTATGGGATAAAGGCGTAGAGTCAGTCTGGTTTACCAATGTCATTGGTGTCAAAACACCGGGACCACTTTCATTCGCAAACTGCCCGATGATCGCACCGACATTTGACCTCTCTGTTATTGATACTCTTGCAGTAACACCGACTGCATGTGTGACAATATGGGCGCGCGATTGCGCAGGGAATGTAGCCGTACCTGTGACATGGTGTTATCCGTATAAACAGGATACGTTACCGCCGGTCATAGTCGGGACGCATATCGGACGCGGACAAATTGACTTCATCGTTACAGATTCTGCTCTCTATGATAGAGGCAATGATCTTATCGAGCTGGTCAACGAAGTGAACTTCACACCTCCGATCAATATAAATGCCGGTCGTGCGCCTGTTGTACCGAATCTCTTGGTTACTCGTAATCTTTCAACCTCATCAAAGGGTACGCTTCAGACAACCGATTACTGGGGGACACAGACGAATACGAACTTGAGCCAACATCAAGCATCGATTGATTTTGGCATCTACGTTCAGAACCTTGCGATGACCAAGGGTATCTTGTTGCAGAAGTCAGGCGATTTTGTTGTGCCTGTATTCGTAATCCAAACAGATACGTTTGCGCTTAACTCAAAAGGTATTCGTGAGTTCGAGTTCACATTCACGATCAATGGTGATGCACAGTCTATTGCATATAAAGATGCAAGCTCGGCTGGTACGCTTTCTACGAATTGGGCGTTGAATTCTACGCGCAATGGTAATCAGATCACAGTTCATGGTACTGCTCCGGCGGGTGCTGTTCTGGCTGATCCGCTGAATGATTACAGGACACCGCTTGTACTACTGGAGTTCACCGCAACCAAGGATGAGATCATTCGTGACATCACACTTGATATTGAAGCTGTTAACGGTGATTACGTTATCTATAATGCTAATCAGGATACGTTCATCAAAAACAGAACGGCAGAGGTAACACTACCTGCTCCGTATGGTACATTATCGGGTTCGCACATCGTTATCATAGGTACGTGTACTCCGTCGCTTGCGGCTGATAACCCGAATCCGACAAGTATATCGCTCCAGCAGAACAGACCAAATCCGTTCACGGCGAATACGATGTTTCGTTATACGCTCAATCAAGAAGGACCTGTCGCTCTTGCAGTCTATGACATGCTTGGTAACGAAGTTCAGATCCTCTATGAGGGTGTACAGAAGCAGGGGACATACGATATTACATTCGATGGTACGCCGTTCCCTGAAGGCTCATACCTTGTCCGCTTAAAGGCAGGCAATGTGGTGAAGCAGAAGAACATCATGCTTCAGAAGTAACTCGCAGAAGAGCATTATTGAAGAAAGCCGGTAGAGAATTTCTATCGGCTTTTTTCTTGGTCATAATCTTCTGCCTGTAACAAGCGGGCGTTTATGCGTAGCCAATAATGCAATTTTGCCGAGCTTTCGGCTGTTTACAACCCTTTCCCAATCATTTTCATGGCAGAGAACGAACGTAAGTCGCTTGATGAGATCCGTGCCGGAGCAAAGCCCTCGGCACCACCAAAGAAGCTAAAGAAGAAAGAGGCATGGTGGCGATCCCTCCTTTGGGCGCTTGTCGTTGCGTTCATTATCCGCTCATTTTTGGTCGAAGCATTTCGCATCCCGACGGGCTCGATGAAGAACTCGCTCCTTGTCGGCGATTATCTTTTTGTCAGCAAGCTAAGCTACTACTTCCAGACCCCGAAGTATATCCCTTTTACCTCCGTAGAGCTTCCTCATATCGGTTTTAAGACATTTGGTGTTGACAGGGGCGATGTCGTTGTCTTTGAATTCCCCGGTATGCGCGACGAAGTGATCCCGAAAGATAAGAATGTAAACTACATTAAACGTTGCATCGGTCTTCCCGGTGATACGGTAGAGGTACGTGATAAGCAAGTGTATGTCAATGGAAAAGCGATGGAGAACCCTGCTGAGATGCGCTACGATATGCGCTCTATGCCGCAAGGACATCCAGAGCCGGGTCAGGAGCTTTTTCCGAAAGGAAATACTTCGTGGAATCGTGATTGGTACGGTCCGATACGTATTCCAAAACAAGGCGATACGGTACAACTTACACCGGAGAATATTGAGAGTTGGGAAGTCTTTATTCAGCGCGAAGGACATACGATCCGCGTAGGTGATAACCAAACGATCATTCTTGACGGTATGCCCGTCCATCAATATGTTGTCGAGCGTGATTATCTTTGGATGATGGGTGATAACCGCGACAACTCACTTGACTCACGCTTCTGGGGCTTTGCTCCGTACGAGAATGTCGTCGGCAGTGCGCTCTTTATTTACTGGTCATGGTACAATCCACCGGGAGATATGGGAGACGGCTATGACCCCGAAGAGCCGCAGAACCTGCACGTCCGCTGGAACCGGCTTCTCAATGGCATCCATTGACGGCCCGCTTTCGCTCTATCTGCATATTCCGTTCTGTGAGCGGAAATGTATCTATTGTGATTTCTATTCGATAGAAGATCTTACTCCGCAGCGTGAGTTCGTCGCGCTGCTTGTAAAAGAGATCGACCTCAAGCTCGAAGCATTTCCCGAACACAAAGGCAGAAGCATCTCAACGCTTTTTTTTGGCGGCGGCACACCGTCGCTCCTCTCGCCCGATGAACTTGCATCCATCGTTACCAAACTACAAGAGTATTTCGTATTCTCACCTGACATTGAATTCACTCTTGAATGCAACCCGGGCACGGTTACACTTGAAAAGCTTCAAGGATACCGCTCGCTTGGTGCGAATCGGTTAAGTTTTGGCGTGCAGTCCTTCAATGAAGATGAGCTGCAATTCTTGAGCCGAATCCATGATGCGAATCAAGCGCGTGAAGCTATCGCTCTTGCACGACAAGCCGGATTTGAAAGCGTGAACCTTGATCTTATCTTCGCATTGCCAAATCAAACCAAAGAGAAGCTTGCGTATTCGATTGATGAAGCATTAAAGCTCGGTACAGATCATATCAGCGCATATAATCTTATTGTCGAAGAGGGGACTCCGCTCAATCGTATGGTGAAACTCGGTCAGGTTGGTGAGCTTGGAGTTGATGATGCTGCAGAACTGATGAGCTACGTGCAACAACGGTTATCCGATGCGGGGTACGAGCAATATGAGATCTCGAACTACGCTCGTTCGCCAGAACATAGATGCAAACATAATCTTGTCTATTGGGATGGTTTTGCCGACTACATGTCCTTTGGTCCGTCAGCGCATGAGTTCTTAGGCGGGACACGCTCATGGAATATCTCTTCGCTTGATAAATACGGAGAGATGATAAAAGGCGGCAATATACCTCGCAATAACTCCGAAACAGTTTCAACCGACCAGCACCGGACAGAAGTGCTCTATTGTCAGCTTCGTTCGACAGGGATTGTGATAAGTCAGTTTAATTTTGCTTTCGATGAGGACATCCTGCTTCATCCTGATATGAAACATCTGATAGCCGATGGTATGATAGTCGAGAAAGACGGACGGCTTTGTTTAACCACAAAAGGCTACCGCTATTGCGATGCAGTGGTTGTGCGGTTGATGAGTGTACCAGAACTTGCTTGAAAAGACAAGGGCGAGGTATTGCCTCGCCCTCTTATAAGTAGAGGTTATTGAACTCCTAATTCTTGTCGCAACTTGTTTCGTTTAGCAAGCATTGGTTTGAAATCATCGGGCAATTGGTCTTCTGGAGCACCAACCATCAGTAGCATCTCATCATACTTTGCAAGTGCTGCCTGTTTATCTCCGGCGGCTTCAAACTTACGGGCGGATATTTCAAGCAGGCGGAATGTCATCGGTCCGGGTCCGTTCTCGTTTGTTGCCTTCTTAAGCTCCTCGAATATCTTTGCACCTTCATCATATTTTCCCGAGAGTACATAAAGATTAGCAAGTCGAAACTTCCTCTGCATCTCGCGGTTCGGGTCCGACTCTTGCTTATCGTCCCCAATAAGTCCTAACGCAATACTTGCATATTTTTGCGTCATCTTTTCGTTGCCTGATCGTTGATAAAGATCAGCGATGACATCTGCCGGATAAAACTCCGAACGTACAAGTTCAGGCGGAAGACGTTTATCTAATACCTCTAACGCATTTGATGCTTCGGTTGGCATATTCTTATCAAGCATTGAGCTTGCAAAGCGCATGTAGCCAAGGAAGTAGTTTATAGCATATTGTTTATCGAGATAACTATAACGAGCATTCGGGTCGTTGTAGGTGCGGAGCATCATGCCGCGCTTTGGCTCGCTTGATGGGGTAGTAATATTCGTCATCAGAAATTCTGACATACGAGCGGCGTTAACGCCACCGCCATACTGTGTCCTATCTTCGGGTTGAACGTCAGGCGTAACGCGCATTGCCATACCTTCATAGATTAGGTTGCGGTCAAGGCCAATGCGATAGTTATCAGGTACTGTGACCGAATAATATATTGGTCTCATATTAATATTTGCTCTGATGATATCAAGCGAGAGTTGATCGGCGACTGTAAATAGGTATTGCCCTTCTTGGTTATAGGTACCGGTAAAGCTCCATGCAAGAGTCGCATCAGATCGTGTATTATCTCCAGTGATCCATCTGACTGTCTCGGCAGGAAGGTTCATCCCGACCGGCTGTGCACCTTCTTGTTTGATGCGCGGAGCCAGTGGGTCGGTTTCAGCTACGAGTAGTGACTCTGTAGTAAAACCTGGTAATAATACTTTCTTCGCACCCCATGGTTCATTGTTCTTCAACTGATTGATGTACCAGCCAATGTTTGATAGCGAGAGCTGCACAATGCGAATATCCCGCCGAATGCCATAGACATCCTGCAAGCACCAAAGAGGGAAAGTATCGTTATCTCCGAACGTGAAGAGGATAGCATCCTTTTCACAGGTCTGGAGGATGTTGTAGGCGTAGTCGAAGGGAATGTAATTCGCTTCGCGTGAATACATTGCCCACTTCGAGCTTTCCTCAAAGCTCTTGCCTGTTGCAATTCCTGCAAGCCCGACACACATATTTATCGGCACGGCAAGCAAAGCCAAAGCGAATACCCCCGCAAGCATTCCGGTATTTCCTTCACCGGTTGGTATTTGATTCTCTTCGCTTTCATCGCCTTCTTTCTTTTTCTTTGAGCGAAGTAACTCCATCACTCCCGTTGCCCCGATTCCTATCCACAGTGCATAGACATAGAATGCACCAACATAAAAGTAATCGCGCTCGCGTGGTTGGGGGTCTTGTTGGTTTTGGTACCACGCCGTCATCCAACCGAGCAAGATAAACATACCGAGGAATGCAAGCGCACGCTTTTTATCTCGTTTGAAATGC
>JAYUZC010000143.1:0-2360 GCA_043752045.1 Bacteroidota bacterium
CAACATCAGGACTGATAAGCTGTGATGAACCCATACGGGTTATTGCCCCAAGCTCGCGGCGGATATCATCAAGGAGCGGCTGCATGGTGGTAATCGGCAACGAACGCTTGAGGTTATCATCGAATTCACTTTCAATGATAGGGTTATAGTTGTTCTCATTGAACTTCTCGCCGATGCGTTTTGCAACAGTGAGAAAACGATCGAGCTTCTTATCATCCTGGGCTAGTGAGGAAGTTACCAGAACGAAAAGTAAAATAAGTGATAGTATACGCTTCATAGAGTTTTTCATTGATAAAACATAACAGGGGAGTCCGCGAACGAACTCCCCTGTGCAAAACAAAATTACGATACCGTTTTATGCAGTCTCCGGTGTTCCTGCGTTCTTATTCGTCGAGTTGACGATAGCCGAGCATACTAGGGAAAGAATCATCCCGCTTAACAAAAATGCCAAAAGTACCCATATAGCCCAAGCACCGGGTGAAAAGGACATCTCCATCATTGATTGAGCTTGTTCAACTTCTTCGGGACTCATTCCACCACCTGATGCCATTTGAGAGATAGTAAAGTCTTTCATTTGTGAAATGAACTCTGTATCAATAAATGAATAGAAAATATATGTCCAAACGGCAGAGAGTACAGAACTAACAGCGGAGATAAGGAATCCTTCTGTCCAGCCGCGCCCAAATGTGAAATCAGATGGATCGGTATCCCTTTTTTCCTTAATACCAAGAAATAAACAAACTATTGCCGCAATCATACTTACCCAACCCATCGCCTGGTAAAAAACACCACGTGACCCGGTAGTAGTGTCAAACTCGCCGGCTGTTAAAAAGCCAATCAAGCCGGAAACGATGCCGATAATTGCAATGATAAGCGCCCATTTTAGAAAGTTTTTCATACGAGTAAGATTAAAGGTGAATATGCAAAGATACAGAAGTTTTGAGAGGCTTATCCAATTCTCACGTTCTGCTCTTAGAAGTACTTCAAATTATATGAACTCAACGGTTGGAATTTCCCGCTGACACGCAGGGTACGACTTATCGGCTGTAGGAGTGAATACTGATTATTTTTATCACTTGCTACAAAATGGAGTCGCGCACGGGTCCCTTCCTTAAAAAGGATATACACTATCTTACCTCCGGCAGGTGAGTAACGAGGCAGAACAATTGAAGACTCCGTGAAGAGTGCATCATCGAACGGGAGGTCATAACATACCGAATCAAACGATGTACCTGAATCTATTCTTGATGCGAACTTCGCGCCCGATAATGTAGTGAGAGTGATATTTCCTGTCGAGGTGTCCGGCCGTATCTGTGCTTCAGGTCGATCAGTGACAATAAGATCAAAATACTGATTTGTCTGGCCAATAAATATGAGAGTGTCTATCTTTACATCGCGAATCCCGACCTGCGGCACAGCCCATGCACCGCTCCAGATGAGCATCGTTGAGTCAGCACTTTCAGTGCTGTCATTGCGCAATGCCTTGATTGAAAACACATACGGAGTAATAAAGGTCTGACTCGAAGTTGCAGGGACAGCTACGGAAACAAATCTTTCAAGCTTTCCGACTCGTACCGTTAGTATCGGCGACTTCGTGTTCGTGTTGTCACGATAGCGAATAATATATCCCACAAAACCGACATTCCCTGCCGATGGAGAAGCCGACCACTCCAATCGAACAGTATTTGTGCCCAAAGAACCCGCTTTGAAAACAATGGGGGCTTCAACCGGAGCAGAATCATAGTCAAGGACAGCATTGGCATAATCTTTCGAAAGAACAATGGAATCCGGCTTTGCCGGGTCAGGGAATCGTTCAGCATAGACACGAATAGAATAGCGCTTGCCATTTGTTGTAAACCCTACAAATGTATAAGTAGTATCACTCTTGGGTACATGAGCACTTGCAAGAAGCGGAAGGAAAAGTGAATCTTCACCCACAAAGGATGAGTCGGAATACTTTGCTGATTCATACAATTCAACGTAGTAACCCTTGAAGTTCGCTTGGGTATCGGTCAGTGATGGTGACCACTTGGCGCGAATATTATTGGTACTCGTCACTGCTTCAAGTCCGGCAAATTCCGGCTGAAGAACAAGACGCGGGACAATTTCGGGTTCTGTGATTGGGTCGCCGAGGCATCCGATAAGGATACCGCCAAAAAGAAGGACTATAAGAACTGCGTACCTATGTTGCATGAATTGATAAGGTATTCTTGGGACAGTCTGTTCCCGAAGTTAGAGGCAAAAAGAAAACCGGATACATTTCTGTATCCGGTTCTTGAAATAAAAACTATCAGAAGTTATTATTTTTTGAAAACTACTACAGAACCTTCGCCAGCGAGCTTCGGTACTGAATAGCCACG
>JAYUZC010000144.1:0-2358 GCA_043752045.1 Bacteroidota bacterium
CGGTACAATTGGTGTAGGGTTATACTTTGCTTCGTATTCCGAATAGCTAAATGCTGCCAGTCTTTGGACGATGGCATCTTGAATACGTTTATACCCCGATGCGCCGCCGCCAAAATTTTGCATCGTGATAAAAAATGCGGCAAGCTGTCCGTCCTTTGTCGCGACGTATCCACCGAGTGCAGTTACGCCATTGAGCGTGCCTGTCTTCGAGTGTGCATTGTTCCATGCAAACGTATTGATCATCCGTCCGCGCGTTGTGCCGTCAATGCCTGCAACTGACATCGTCGAAGTAAAATCTTTATACATGTTCCGATTCGAGATCGCATGAAGTAGTGCGATGACGCTATTGGCAGATTGGAAATTCTGCCGCGAGAGACCTGAACCATCATCAAACTGCATTACAGGATCGGAGATATTTAAGACATTCATCCACGAGTTCATCATTTGTATAGAACGCTCTTTCCCGACTGACGTGGGGTCATCACTGATCGCAGAAAGTTTTCTGAACATAGATTCCGCCAAGTAATTATCGCTGCGCTTATTGGTTTCTTTCAGTAGTTCAAGAAGCGGTGTATTCTTCTCGACGAGTGTCTTGAATTTTTCATTCGGATTTTTCATCTTCCCTGTTCGCGCTGAACCGGTTACGCGGATACCAACTTGTTCAAATCTCCATTTAAGCAATCCCGCCATCGCAAGCGGTACGTTCTTGATCGGGATGTTATAGTTGCGGCAATTACGCGCGGGGATTAGCCCCGTGAGCGTTACGACCTGTTCGTTTTCACCTTTACTCTTGGTAGTCGCAATACGAAGCGAATAGGTGCTGCGGGTTCTACGTGTGACTGTTTTCCACCGCGCCTTCTTTCCTTTGCCCACCTTCACGCGCTTTCTTGTAACAACAACAGGCGAACTTGTTCCTGCACGATTAATGATACGCACACCGGGTATCGGCGGATACACACTTACACTCACTGGCGAACCCTTCTTTGCGCCGGCAGTGACGCGAACAGTTACGACGTTTCTATCAATAAAAAAATTGGGGTACTCGGAGAAGAACCCCGGCAAAACTTCTTCGTCGGTTTCTGCTTCTGCCAACTCTTCATCGGCTGAGTCTTGCAGCTCGTCACCTACCTCACTCATCAAATCAGTTGCTTGCAGGCTGTAGTCAGGACTTGTCTCGGCAAAGTATTTTTTTGCATCGGAAGTTAGTATATCATCGGCGGATAGATCAGAAATAATATCCCCTTCGATCTGCGAGATGCCTTGAATCTTTAAGAATCGTGCAAGATTATCGAAGTCGTTCATCTTCAGCGTCGGGTCGCCGGAGGGACGAAGATAGACATTGCCAATGACGGATGTGCCTTCAATTCGTGAAGTCGGGAGCATATCAACGCGCGTCTTGAACTGATAATCCGCACCAAGTGCCCAGAGAATGGTAGAGGTAGTAAAGAGTTTTTCAACCGATGCCGGAAGCACCCGCGCCGAGGCATTGACTTCATGGATATGCGAAGCGCTGCCATCAGGATTAATCAGCACAATCTTAGCTGAAGGAAACATCTTCTTATACTTTGTCGGCGGAAGCAGGTCAGCAATCTCCTTACGAAGCCCACCCAACGCAGCACTGGTATCACCCTTATACTCAGAGAACGTAATGTTCAGGGGTGACTTGTTGGAATCGGGGAGGAGTTGTGCCTGGAGGTTACCGCTTAGCAGAAAGAGGGAGAATAGGAACACGGATCTGGAAAACGGATAACGTATTATTCTTGATATATTCATTCTCGCTTTGCTTACAGTTTTCTGTGTTCCCTCGCCAGAAGTGTTAAAACACTACTCGCGAGGAGACACACAACTTTTAGACTATACTAACAAGTCTTTTTACAAAGACATTGTTCCTACAGCATTCCCTTGACGATTGTTTCAACCGAAGCCAATGCCTCACCAAGCTTCTCCAGATGCTTGCCACCTGCTTGTGCGAGGGTGGGCTTTCCGCCGCCTTTGCCGCCTACTATCTCTGCTACTGCGCCGACGAGCTTGCCTGCTTGTACCTTCTTTTCTTTTGCTACATCATCGGAGACTATTGCGATTAGCGATACCTTATCATCGGGCATTCCGCCAAGGACAATGACCGTGCCGTTACCGATATTCTGCTGCACCATCTCGGCGAATGCTTTAAACTCATCGCCGCTTGAAGCAGCAACTTCTTTCGCAATCACTTTAATACTCGTGCCGTCAAGTGTCTTTGCAGAACTAACAATCTGCTTTGCTTCATCGAGACGCTGACCAAGTTTTAACTTTGCAATTTCTTTTTCGAGTTTGCGTTTTTCGTCTTCGAGCTTTTCGCGTTCGCGTGAGAGTTCGTCC
>JAYUZC010000145.1:0-6211 GCA_043752045.1 Bacteroidota bacterium
ACTGGCTCACTCGCAAAGAACTTGCCATCTCAAGAGGGTAATAGTTGAGGATACTATTACCTGTCAGTGGGTCAGTAAGCGGAAGGATGCCATTAAGCGAACTTGAAATCAGCGGCTCCGATGTCCTGTTTGTCATCATAAACGCTTCGCGTCCGTATGATTGGTCTCTCTGAATTAACGAAAAGCCGACTCTGGAATCTTCAAGCAACGTCGGGATCGTCTGCGGGTCACCATAGAATCTGCGTGCCGGGACAGAATAGACGAACTGTGAATTGATATTATCTACAAGAGGACGATAATACTCTTGGGGAGTCACCTTCTTCAGAGTATCAGCGATCATGAGTGAATCTGTCGGCTGCCCGTATGCAAAACTACAAATACAGACAAGCACTCCAACGAGGAGCGGCTGAAAGACCGATATGATTCTCTGGTTTGTCAATCTTCGAGTTTCTAACAACAGATGGGTATATGATACTCCAAAAATATCTCTACTTATGACAACGTATCTTTTCTGTGAGTCTGGGTGTTTATACGTCCCTGCAAAATTATGGGAAGACTTTTCGACGATAACGACAAGCGCATCGGCGTAGCCATCTTTGGCTCAACAGGCAGCATCGGCACACAAACGCTTGATGTTATCTCGCGCTTCCCAGAACGCTACCGAGTTGAAGCTATTACAGCATACCGCTCGGCAGCAACTATGATAGAGCAAATACGAACTCATCATCCGGTTGTTGCGGTGATGGAAGATCATGATGCATGGGAAGAAGTCAACTCTGCAATAAAACAGAGTCCAACCTCCCCAAAGGACCACACGTACATACTCCCTGCCCATTCAGAAAAGACCCCGGGACGTGACATATATGAAAAGATAGCGTCTGATGCCGCTTCGCCGATAGTTGTAGCTGCTATGGTCGGCTTTGCAGGGCTTCGTCCGACTATCGCAGCGATAAAAGCAGGGAAGAAAGTTTGCATCGCGAACAAAGAGACATTTGTCGTTGCAGGTGAACTCATTAATGCTCTTGCGAAAAAGTCGGGCGCGGAGATAGTACCAATAGATTCAGAGCATTCGGCAATAGCGCAATGTCTTGTCGGTGAGAAACACGAGAGCATCAAACGTATCATCTTAACCGCAAGCGGCGGACCATTCCGCACACTTGCAAAAGAATCATTCAAAGATATTACTCTTGCTCAAGCGCTCAAACATCCGAACTGGGTGATGGGCCGAAAGATAACAATTGACTCGGCAACGCTCATGAACAAGGGTCTCGAAGTCATCGAAGCGCGATGGCTTTTTGATGTACCATTAGAGAAGGTTCATGTTATAGTACATCCCCAATCTATCATTCATTCGATGGTAGAGTTCGTTGACGGCAGCGTGAAAGCACAACTCGGCGCACCTGATATGCGCCTACCGATACAGTATGCGCTTGGCTACCCAGAGCGTCTACCGCAGGGATACGACATCCTCGATCTACTCAAAAATAACCGATTCGACTTTGAATCGCCTGATACCGAGCGTTTCCCCTGCCTCGAACTTGCCCGTAAAGCGTTGCGGCGTGGTGGGTTATACCCTTGCATACTAAATGCTGCAAATGAGGTCGCGGTAGAAGCATTTTTAGACGAGAAATTGCGTTTCATAGATATACCGACTGTCATTGATTCGGTAATGGACTCTGCCCCTTCGGGAAGTGGCGAGCCATTCGATGCTTCGAGCGACCAGTCAATAGAAAGCGGTCTTTTACGCATTTATGAATCCGACGAAGCGGCAAGAGTTGCTGCGAAACAGTTCATAGCGAAATTGAGTATAGCTTAGGTTACCCAAATAATACAATATGGAATTTCTAACAACGTTATTTTACTTCATCGTCACTATATTCGTCCTCGTATCGGTCCACGAGTTCGGTCACTTTATAGCTGCTCGTATGTTCGGCATGTGGGTACCTATCTATTCTATCGGTATGGGGCGACGCCTCTTCGGATGGAATAAGATCAATGGTTTTACCTTCAACAATCTTCCTGAAGAGATAGAAAACAAGCTCGGCGCAAATACCGACTATCGTCTCTCGCTCCTTCCTATCGGCGGCTATGCGAAGATCGCAGGTATGATAGACGAAACGCAGACCGAAGAACTCAAGGGGCCGCCACAGCCGTGGGAATTCCGTTCGAAAAGCTGGTGGAAGAAATCTATCGTTATCTGTGCAGGTGTTATCCTAAACTTCCTCTTAGCAGGTGCAATCTTTATCGGCATTAAGTATTCGCAGGGAAAAAAGATCATTGAAACGACGTCTATCGGCTATGTACGACAGGCATCGGTCTCTGCAAAACTTGGTGTGCAGGCAGGTGATAAGATCGTAGCTATCAACAATCACCCCGTTCGCGATTGGGATGCCGTAGAACATGAAGTATTTATCGAAAACATCGGTGGTGACTTCACGATGACTGTTGATAGAGCCGGCGAAAATAAAGATTTTGTTTATAAGAATGAAGATTTCGGCAACCTTGCGGACGATTTTGAAGCTACGAAAAAGAACTTTGGTATTGTACCAGAAGGCATACCGGGTGTGATGATCGGTGATAAGCCCGTTGCAACTGAACCCGCTGATAAGATCGGTTTGCAAAAAGGTGACATCATCACATTTATCAACGATGTGCCGATTGCTAACTCTGATGCAATGATTGATAATGTTAGTGCATACCCAGAGAAAGAGATAACTCTCAAATGGAAGCGTAATGGACAAGAAATGTCATCTCTTGTTACACCGAATAAAGCAGGTCGCATCGGTGTGGCATTAGTTAATCTTCCATTCAATGGCAAAACTCGTCACGAAGATTATTCTATCACAGAAGCAGTATCAGTTGGTATCGACGAGCTTTTCACGCAGACGAGAATGTATATGAAAGGCATCGTGCTTCTTGTAACAGGCAAAGCAGATGCTTCAAAGAATCTTGGCGGTCCTATAAAGATAGCACAGTATGCGGGCAAGAGTGCAGAAGGCGGCGCAGTTGCCTTCCTTACATTCATGGCAATACTTTCTCTCTCCCTCGCGTTTCTGAATATACTCCCTATTCCTGCGCTTGATGGTGGGCATCTTGTTATTATAATTATTGAAGCAGTTTTACGTCGGGAAATTTCCCAAAAGCTTAAGATGCGTGTTCAGCAAGTCGGGGTAAGTGTACTTTTATTACTCATGGCATTCATGATCTTTAACGACATTAGCGGTCTTCTATAAATTATGGTCTCAGTACGTCCTTATAAAGGTGTAAACTCCTCGGCGACGAAGTCGCTCGTTCTCATTCATGCGTTTCCGCTTTCGAGCGAAATGTATATGGGTGTAGCAGGTGAGTTACAACAATTACTTCCGAGCGTTAATATTATCCTTGTTGATCTTCCGGGTTTTGGAAGCGCGCCGATGCGTAAGGAATGGACATTAAGTGAAGCAATGGAAGAGCTTCATTTCAAGCTCAATGAAATTGGTATTACAAACCCCGTTATATGCGGAACATCAATGGGCGGATATGCGGCATTGGCATACTATCGTCTTTATTTGAACGAGGTTTGTGCGCTTATTCTTTCAAATACAAAAGCAGAGGCAGACACCGACGAAGCAAAAGCCAGCCGCGAAGAATTTGCGAAAGATGTCGAAGCACGAGGGTATGACGCTGTCTATATGCGTATGCTTAGTAAGTTAACAGCGCGTTCAACGGTCGAAGCACACCCTAAACTTACCGACAAACTAAAAAGTATCATCGAGAAAGCAACACCCGGTGCAATTGCTGCTGCGCTACGTGCAATGGCGCTTCGCGAAGACTCGGTTGAGCTTCTTCACACGATAACAACTCCGACGCTTGTCATTACAGGCAGCGGCGATGAACTTATCGCGCCGGCAATTTCAAAGGCGATGGCAGATGCTATTCCAAATGCAAAATTCGTAGAGTTACAAAATGTCGGACATCTAACTCCATTAGAAGCTCCGAAAGAATGGGCCGAACAAATTGTAACTCTCTTACAAAACTAATAACAGAAGGTAGGCAGTATCAGGTGATACTGCCTACTGATGTAGTGTGTTGTGCTCATAACTTAGCGTGAGATGACCAAAGACCGTACCGTTACGCTTTCACCATCGGTTATCATAATTTGATAATTCCCACTTGTAAGTAATGATGTATCAATCCCAATTATAGCAGTTCCCTGTTGGAATATATCATCGGCAAGCATCTGAAGCTTTTGGCCATTAGAAGAGAAAAGAGCGATTTTTATATGTGACCGCTCCGGAACATCCACGGTTAGTTGTGTTTGCTCATGAGTCGGGTTTGGGTAGAGTGATGTATGTATCTGTCTGACTGATGAAAACTGATCCTTGTTTTTTACGGAAAGCTTAATACTTGAGACTCGACCTTCTTGCTTCACCCGAAGTGTATCTTGCATTGCTGCATACGTGCTGACGACCTGAAACTCTGAAGTATCGTTCATGATATGTACATCACTTATCGGAATGCCAATCGTCGAGAGAAAGAGTACAGCAAACTCGTTCGCAGCAACGGTGTATATCTTTCCGGTATCAAGTGGGGCTCCGCCAACAAGTGCGCCCGTAAGACGTGAGAATGGTGGGGCATCAACTGCATACTGATACTGCATACCACTTGTTTGCACTAAGAACTCATCGTTGTGCGCAATATCAGAGAGACCAAATTCAAGTCCCATCGCAAGTGCTGCACCAGACATCTTAAATGTTGCAAGTCGATATCCTAAACCGTTATCAAGATTAAACCCGTAACCAATCATACGAAAAACATCAGCACCTACTATTTCACCTTTATGAAGCATATCTGAAGTTGACCCTCCAACTTCAATGGCAATATCAGCACCCGTCATTGCGCGGAAAGCATCCGTAACAAGATTCCCGACTGGTGTGTCGTGGATACCGGATGATAACAAGTCTTCAGCAATTTCTTCATGGTCATCATGAGCTGTGCAAAGGCGCTGGGTATATACTTTCCCGTATTGTGCCTCGACTCCTGCCACAAGTTCTGAAAGTATCCCTGCTATCGCCGGCTCTTCGGGGACATTTTCATCGAGGGGGACCACCGTATAGTCAATCATGCTCACAGTATTTCCTGATACCGCAAGGTGCATCTTACCTATATATTCATAGTGTGCACCAACCTGAACGATAGGAACACTGTGTCCGAGAGGATTTTTTACAAGTCTTGGCTCATTAAATACATAATGGTCGTGTCCGCCAATTATAACATCTATTCCGGTTACATTCTGTGCGATAACCGAATCAAGATTATACCCAAGATGTGATAAGAGTATTACAACCTGACAACCTTGCGTACGGAGTGTATCAACCATCCCGTAGGCGATCTGTACAAGATTTGTATCCAAAAATGCAGGGGCAGGTTGTGAAAGCAGATTAGTCTCCGGCGTTGTAAGACCAAAGATACCAACCTTCGTTGTGCCGACTGTTTTGATAGTATATGACTCAATATACTTTTTTAAAGGTAGAATACTCGAATCGGCAAGTACACAGTTCGCGGATAGAATTGAGAACTGCACTCCTGCGACAAAAGCAGTGTCAAATGTCTGTAACAGTGACGCAGGTGTCAGGTCAAATTCGTGATTACCAAGTGTCATCACATCAAGACCGACTTGACTCAAGATACGAAGCTCCGGTACGCCAAAGTAGACATTATACATGATGTCGCCCATCGAGAAGTCTCCCGCATGGAGAGTAAGTGTTTTGGGCTCCATGACCTTCGTCATACCTATGAGAGTAGCTGCTCGAGCAATACCGCCTTTTGTACCTTTGAGGTCAGCACCTCTCGGACCTGACGGCATCATTCCTGAATGAGTGTCATTCATGTGAAGGATGGTGATCGTGTCTGTTTGAGCTCGAAGAGAACAGAGTGAGAGAGTTGTAAAAAGTGTAAGTAAAAATAGTATCTTTTTCATTGGTTGTATGTATTAATGTGAACGGTAAAAATGTCTGTTTAGAATATGTTATTTGTCATGCATTTGTCAAAAATTAAAATGCATACGTCAATGCTACTAATGCAACGACTGGAGGTCCTCCTACCCAATCTGAACCAGCTACTTTGAGTCCACTCATGACAAGCCCTACTTCGGCTTGAGCGACAAAATGTTCACTAATTGGCTGTGTAATACCTACCTGAACAGTGTTCCAAAGACCACCTTCAAACCCCA
>JAYUZC010000146.1:0-6209 GCA_043752045.1 Bacteroidota bacterium
GTTGGTCGTCTTCCCAACCCGTTAATACTTTCGCCGCAGCTTTAATGTCTGCTTCAGTATAATTGGTATAGTTGCCGGGTGCGATCTCCGGTCCTTTGCCTATCGTAAATAGCTCTTGCAACTCACGGGCATAGTTCTCGTTCGGCGCGGACTTCTTATTCGATGTGCCGTTGAGGTAACGGAGCATTGCGGGGTCAAGCGTTATGTTCTTGACGAGCGTTCTGAAATTACCGAGTGCATTCACGCGAAGCATTTCATTCTGCTTAAAGATGTAGCGAGCATCTTTGACGGCGCCGGCACCTGTTGAAAAGTGATTCATCCAGAAAAGTACCATCTTCTCATTGATAGAGAGCGGTTGCTTTATTAGTACTGAGAAAAACCATGACTGCAAAAAGGCAAGACGGGTATTCTCTTTTCCAGATTCAAATGATGCGCTTGTCCACCCAGCCCCATCACCTATATAGTTAATCGGTGCAGCTGGAGTATTTGTTGGTGGCGGAGCAAGAAGCATATCCACTGCTTGCGAAGGCGTCTTTGCAAGTATTGTCATTACATCAGATTTCTTCGCTCCGAACATTGTCCGGCGCAAAAGGTGGGCTGCCTCGGGATACGTCCACGCTCCGGCGTACTCCTCTAGTCCCGCCAAATTGAGGGGGGTAGAGTTTCGCGAAGCGTTTGTAGATGAATGCGTTAACGGTCGTAAAAAGAAGTCTCGACGGTTCATAAGGTCTTTCATTTTGTGAACACAACTACAGAATAAACACAAACGAAAGGGTGGAGTTACAGTAACAATGTAGTTTTTCGCACAAAACCCTAACATGATATCCGTTGTTTAACGACCTTTCTTACACATCCATACATGATTGCACGCTACACCCGCCCGGAGATGGGCGCCATCTGGACAGACGAGAACCGATTCAAGATATGGCTTGAGATAGAACTCCTTGCCACACAACAGCAAGAGACGCTTGGCATAGTCCCTAAAGGTACGATAGCGGGTATTCGCTCACTTGCCAAGTTTGATACTGAACGAGTACTTGAGATCGAAGAGACGACAAAGCACGATGTTATCGCCTTTTTGACGAACCTAGCCGAATATGTCGGTGCCGATTCACGCTTTATCCACCTCGGGATGACTTCGAGCGATGTCGTGGATACAGCATTCAGCGTCCAGTGCAAACAATCAGGCGAGCTGCTTTTAAAAGGTATTGATGCACTCATAGTCGCACTCGAAAAACGTGCGAAAGAACATAAATACACACCGTGCATCGGTAGAACACATGGCATTCATGCTGAGCCAATGACCTTCGGACTTAAGCTTGCAGTGTTTTATGCGGAGATCAAACGTGCTCGTGATAGAATGGCTCGCGCAGTTGAGACCATCTCTGTCGGGAAAATATCGGGTGCTGTCGGGACATTCGAGCATATTGACCCAAGTGTTGAAGAGTTCGTGTGTAAGAATCTCGGACTCACTCCGGCACCAGTTTCGACGCAGATCATTCAGCGTGATAGACATGCAGAGTTCTTTACGACAATAGCGTTAGTAGGTGCAAGTTTAGAAAAGATCGCTGTTGAGATACGGCATTTACAACGTACGGAAGTTCGCGAGGCAGAAGAATTTTTCTCGAAGGGACAGAAGGGCTCGTCAGCAATGCCGCATAAACGCAACCCGATAACGATGGAACGTGTAACAGGTCTTGCACGCCTTCTTCGCGGCTATGCACAAACTGCGATGGAGAACGTCGCTCTTTGGCATGAACGAGACATAAGTCATTCATCTACTGAACGTGTCATAGGACCCGATGCAACGATTACACTTGACTACATGCTCTCGCTCTTGACAAAGACTATTGAGACGATGTATATTTATCCCGAAGCGATGCTTCGCAATCTTGAACTTACTCGTGGTCTTGTTTTTTCGCAGCCGGTACTTTTGGTGCTTGCGAAGGGCGGACTATCGAGAGAGGAATCATATTCCATCGTTCAGCGCAATGCGATGAAGGTATGGGAGCTTGCTGCAGAAGGAAAAGACCCGCACGTTACATTCCGCTCACTGCTTGAAGCCGACCCTGATATATCGGGTCGCATCACAAAAGAACAGCTTGACCATGCGTTCGACCCGAAAGCGGCGATGAAGAATGTTGACCTGATATTCGCAAGAGTAGGATTGTAAATCACTATCAATTGAACCTCTACTCGCTCTTCTTTGCGAAATCTATGTCGCGATGTTCGAGATAGATCTTGTCGCCTTCTAACGAAAGTGCTATGAGGAATTTGTTGTTGATAACCCAGTATTTTCCAATAGCAGAGGTAGGGTGGTCACCCTTTGGCTCGCCGCGAGTCTTCATGATCTCACCTTGGAGAAAATCATAGTCTGCCTTGGTTACTTTATAGGCAGTGTACATAATTCGTGTCGAGGTATCGGGCTTTTGGAACTCATATACGATAGACCAATTCGTGTTCAGGTAATTTACGAGCGGAACATTGATCTCGGTAGTACGCGGGCTCATGGTCCCGGCTGTTACTTCAGTGTACTCAAGTTTCCATGTCTTTAACGAATCAGTAACTTGCGATACCGTTGAGCCAATCGGTATAATTTGTGACGATCCACTTCCTGCAAAAAAAAGTACGGCTAATACTATTAATAGTTTTTTCATTGTAGTAAAAATGCGTTTTGAATCATTGCAAATATAAGGAAAAAATGCAGCTTACGCCAAGTCAAAGGTGCGGGCATGCCAAGACTTTGATGCGGGAAGCTCCCATTTTTCGCTCAGTTCAGATATAGTGGTTATGGTATTATCAAAGACAATTGTCTCTGGAACAACATCCTTGCTCTCTGCCATTTTTTGAAATTCGCTTCGTGAGATTGACCTGATCTTTCCGTCTTGTGCCCGATAGTCCACACGTGGTGTTCCGATAAATTCAACCCCGTAGGTTTCACCAAGGATCCTTACTCGACGCATCATTTCATCTATAGAACAACCGCCGGGTTTAGCGACGTTTTCGTCGGCTCCGATGATGAGGAAACGGTTGTATCGAAGGTCCGCTGACGCATGGGTTTCTACCTTATGAGCTGTCCAACTTTGTAAAAAAGAACTCACTTCAGCCATGAGCATCTCAGATTCAGCAGGAGATAGCTCGCGATTTGAAGAAAATATCCAAATTCTTGCGCTATCAGGTAATGTAGAAAATGAGGAAAATGGCATGTTTCTTTCTATTTTTTATCAATGGAGACTGACAAACGGTCATTTATAATTGTAAGCAGCTCTGTCTGTTAAGGATGTTAACAATAAATTACTTAAAAGGGTGTAACTTTAAAGCGTCACAAGCGTTTTTAGGGTGATACTCTCGAAGCAAAATATTCTTTGATTTTTTACGATCAATGTGTGGGAATTTTCTCCATCTTTTTTCGGAAAAATGTCACATTTCGGCTTTGAGGGGTGTCGCTCCCATTGATTTGAGCCGATTTTACGGATTTTTCAGGTAAAATTTGGATTTTAAAGATTTATTTCGTATATTTACGTTTAAGTATTTGCAATTTTAACAACTAAAGAAGTTATGAAAACCTCTGTACAACATAATTCCGCAGCAAAGCGGGTAATGAGTGCCATCCTCGCACTTGTAGTTTGCTTGACGCTTGGTCTTTCTTCAACCGATTCCAAGGCGGCACTTAAGTACTATCAGCTCACCCAAGGTGGCGGCTCTTACTATGATATGTCAAGTGAGACACCCCTTTGGGAGACTCAATACCAAGGTGAGAGATATAATTTTGGGTACATGACATCAGGGGTATTAAACCTCGGTTTTACATTCAAATTCAACGGCACGAATTATACCCAAGTTCGAGTCTATTCTACCGGTGTTGTCACACTTGGTACCGGTGCTTTAAGTGGTCCAAGTTCAAACTCACTGGCTACTGGAATGCCATTGGTCGCACCATTTTGGGACGAATTAAAGTTCACCGGAGCTCAAGTTAATTATAACTGTAACCCTCATTGTCAAGTTAGATATCGCACTACAGGCATTGCTCCTAATAGAGTGTTCATTGCAGAGTGGAGTGATATGGAGCTAGGGTATGTCTCTCTTTTCGGCAGTCGGTACAATGGTGCTAATCGTGGTACATTCCAAGCACAGCTCCATGAGAACGGGAATATCGTTTTCTTTTATCAAAAGATGGAGGGTGTCCCTAAGTGTGGTTGGATAGCTGATTACTATTCGAACGAGGCAGGCCCAGATCAGAGCGGTTCGGTTGGCTTAGGACAAAGTGGCACCGACTTTCTGAGTGTTACGCCTACCCCCACTGCATCAACAAGTTTCACTGTAGTGAATGATAATATCAATATTGATAAAACGGTATCGTTCGGTTCGTCATACGTCTTTACGAAAATTCCTGAAGTACGCATGTCAACAACCCCGAAGATCGTTGACTTCGGTACTGTAAGTGCCGGTGCATTTGGGCAAGGAAATATAGTTGTCAGACATATAAGTACTGAAGGTGTGTTAAATATCATTTCTACGACGATCACCGGGCTCGGTGCATCACAGTTCTCGGTATTCAGTACTCCGGGACCATTAAACCCTGGGCAGCAAGCTAACTTAGTAGTACGTTTCACCCCGACTCTTAATGGTACTCATAATGCAATACTGACGATCAGTTCGAACGGTGTAGATAGTGGTATACAGACGATCTTATTATCTGGTAAAGCTGTCGCTCCGACAATTCAGATCATCCCTATCGGTAGTGTGAATACCCCGACACGTATGTTCAAGAAGACCCGTACACAAGTCGGCGATTCATTGACGCAGTCATTTTTGGTAAAGAACGTTGGTGAAGGTACTCTCGTGATTTATCCATCGTCAACTATTGTTGGCTCGTTCCCTACACATTATAGGATTAGCCGTTTTCCGCAATATCCTGTATCAGCCGGTAATACGGATACGATGTCAATTACATTTGCACCAACACAAGATGGTGGTTTACCTGCTCGCGCAGAACTCTATAATAATGCAACCAACGGCACCCAGTACATAGACTTATTCGGCGTAGGTGCCATCCCAGCTATCCAACTTGATCCAAACGAAATGCTTACGTTTGATTCAATTGCAATGGGAACAACAGTATGTAAGACGGTTCGTATTTCGAACCCCGGTACTGACACACTTCGTTTGACGAACAATTACTTATCATCGAGCGATGGTGATTTTAGCTACAGCCCACTCACCGGTAAAGACACGATGGTTGCTCCTGGTTCTTTCCGTGATGTACAGGTTTGTATCACTCCCTTACAGAGAGGTACGCGCCGTGCACGTTTACGCTTCACGACGAACATCCCGTTGACCTTTGAAGAAGATAATAATAACGCATATAGCGGTGGTCAACAGCAGCAAGGTAATTATTACAATCCGGAATGGATTCGTAACGATACGAGTGCCAAGAGCATTGAGATATGGGCAAATGCAGTCCCTTCGGATAAGACCATCATCGCAATGGGAGAGTTCAATGATGCAGTAATTGGTACGGATGTATCTACAACAGCTACATTCACAAATGTCGGTAGTGAGCTCATAACAGTTGAAGGGCCATTCTTCAGCGGAGCAAATGCAAAATCATTCAAAGTAACAAATACAACCTTTCCTGTAGAAGTTGCACCGGGAGCAAGCTTTACGTTCATTGTGACGGCAAGCCCTATTCTTCGGGGAGCAAATGCTGCAGTGATGAATATTGCCAACAAGAGCGATGATCGTCAGTACTTGCAAGCTGTTAACTTAACTATCAAGGGACTACTTCCGAGTTCTACGATCAGCGAATCAACTCTTGATTATGGCAAGCTCTATCTTGGTGAGGAATCATCGAAGATCGTAACGTTAAACAACACTGGTGATATTGAGCAAACCTATATTGCATCATTAACAAATGCAAATGGATTTGTACTTGACGGTTCATCTGTAGTTGGTCCGATCGCATCAGGCGCATCTGCTAACTTTACCCTAAAGTTTATTCCATCGACCAAGGGCGTAGTAACGAGTATGCTTACTATCAAGACAGAGCATACTTCTGATATGACTGTCTCTCTTAGCGGTGAAGCAGATGAGAAGCCGGTAACACAGTCTCTTAAGGGTGAGGTATCAATGAAGGGTTTTGTACTTTCACAGAACAATCCTAACCCTGTAACTGGAAAAACCTCATTTAGCTTCACAACACCGAATAC